>JACFNY010000331.1 GCA_019454625.1 Sphingomonadaceae bacterium | reverse complement strand
CCCATGCGCGCCATCTGCATGGGGCGGCTGACGGCGAAGAACTCCACCTCGCGGATGCCGCCGCGCCCGCGCTTCAGGTCGTAGCCGGGGCCGACCGCCTGCCGCTCGTCGTAGTGGTCGCGGATCATCAGCGACATGTCCTGGATGTCGCGCACCGCCGTGTAGTCGAGCGAGCGGCGCCAGACGAACGGCTCGATCGCGGCAAGGAAGTCCTCGCCCATCTGCG
Source organism: Sphingomonadaceae bacterium (assembly GCA_019454625.1). Taxonomy (GTDB): domain Bacteria; phylum Pseudomonadota; class Alphaproteobacteria; order Sphingomonadales; family Sphingomonadaceae; genus Sphingosinicella. The sequence continues at coordinate 2,601 of JACFNY010000331.1, read as the reverse complement.
CGTCGCCGCCGACGGCGCGCGCGCGGATGAACGCCGCCCGCTCCCACGCCAGCGCCTCGGACTGGTAGTAGGTCTCCGCCCCCCGGATCGGCATGGCGATCGGCGTCACCTCGGACGCCGGGCGCAGCCGGAGGTCGACGCGGAACACGTAGCCGCCCGAATCGCGGGTCTGCATCAGCTCGACCATGCGGCGGGCGATGCGCACGGCGGTATTGTCCGGGTCGTCGCCCTCGCGCACGGCGAGCCGGTCGCGGTCGTAGAGCAGGATCAGGTCGACATCGCTCGAATAGTTGAGCTCGCGGCTCCCGAGCTTGCCGAGCGCGATGGCGGTGAAGCCGTCCGGCCCGGCGCCGGGCGTGCGTTCACTGGCGGCGATGCGGATGGCGCGGTCGATGGCGCGGTCGGCGAGGTCCGAAAGCGCCGCCGTCACCTTTTCGAGCGGCCAGAGGCCGGAAATGTCGGCAAGCGCGATGGCGATGGCGGCGATCCGCTTCGCCTCGCGCATAGCGGCGCCGTCCGCCTCAGGGCCGGCGAGCAGCGCCAGCGCCGTTTCCATCAGCGGCTCGGGGCCTTCCGCGAGGTAGCGCAGAAGAACCTCCTCCTCGCGGCGCATCAGCGCCCGCAGGTACGGCGAATGCGCCCATGCGCGCGCGCAGGCGTCCACATCCCCGGGCGCGGCGGCAATGCCCGCGTCGGCGAGGATACGTGCAAGTTCGGCCGGCAGCGCTGGCGTCTTCTCCGCCAAGGAGAATCCTTTCGTTAGTCGCGCGCCAGCTGATCCACCTGTCCCATGATGTCGTCAAGCGCCGTCGTGCCGGAGGCATCGGACCCGCGCCGCGACGGCAGCCTGCCTTCGGCGATCAGCGACTCGAGCGCCGCGCGACCGCGCGCGACGCGGCTCTTGATGGTGCCGACCGCACAATCGCAGATCGCCGCCGCCTCCTCGTAGGCGAACCCGCCCGCGCCGACGAGGATCAGCGCCTCGCGCTGCGCCTGCGGCAGTTCGAGGAGGCCGCGCTGCAGGTCGGCAAGCTCGATCTGCTTGTCCTGCCCGGCGGGCGCCGACAGCAGGCGGTCGGCGACCAGTTCGTCCCACTCGCCCTTGAAGCGGGCGCGGCGCATCTGGCTGAGGAACAGGTTCCTGAGGATGATGAAGGTCCATGCGCGGATGTTCGTCCCGGCCTGGAAGCGGTCGCGCGCCGCCCACGCCTTCAGCAGCGTTTCCTGCACGAGATCGTCGGCCATGTCGCGGTTTCCCGAAAGCGACCGCCCGAAGGCGCGGAGCTGCGGGATGACCGCGGACAGCTCGTCCTTGAACGCCTTGTCCGAAAGCCGGTCCCTGCCCGTTTCCTCGCGGCTCGTCTCGAGCCGCGCGAGCAGGTCCAGAAACACCTGCGGCAATGGCTGCGTCGCCGCTTCCGCGTAGGCGGAACGCAGAAACCCGCCGATCACGTCGGCGCTCACGGGACTGGCGCCGGCCTGGCGGCCCACCTTCTGCTCGATCATTCCCTCCCCCTCGCTTTCATCGTCATCGCGACCAGAAGAACAGCATCGCCGCGAAGATCGCGACCACCATCGCGACCGAGAACATCAGGATGTAGCGGACGATATGCGGGGTTTCCCCCGCCCTCGCCTGGTTCGTCCTCAGTGTTTCGTGGTCCTGTTCCATGGCCATTGGCTCCTGTGTCGTGAACGCTATGCCCCCGCCCGCCCGTTCACAAGGCGGCGGGAGCGAACCGTCATCGCATCGCCGCCGTGCTGTTGAAGAAAAGCGCCTGCGCGATGGCCGCCGACACGGTGGAACGCTGGAACGGCTTGGTGATGAGGAAGGTCGGCTCCGGGCGCTCGCCGGTGAGCAGGCGTTCCGGGAAGGCCGTGATGAAGATCACGGGCACCGAGAAGCGGCTGAGGATGTCCTTCACCGCGTCGATGCCCGAGCTGTCGTCGGCGAGCTGGATGTCGGCGAGTACGAGCCCCGGCTCGGTCTCGATCGCCAGCGCCACAGCCTCGTCGCGCGTCACGGCGATGCCGGTGACGTCGTGGCCGAGATCGCGGACGATGCTGTCGAGGTCCATGCCGATGATCGGCTCGTCCTCGATGATGAGCACGCGCGTCCGCGTCTGGCGGCCGATCTCGTCCATCGCTTCCTTGACGAGGCCCGAGACGCTGTCCGGGTCGAGGTCGATGAGATAGCCGACGTCCTCGTGCGAGAAGCCTTCCATCGCGGTCAGCAGCAGCGCCTGCCGCGACAGCGGCGTGATGGCGGCGAGGCGCTGGTGGGCGACGCGTTCGAAATCGGACGCCGCCGGCTCCTCGGAGTCCACGTCGATGTTCGACGATGACCAGATGGCGTGGAAGGTGCGGTAGAGCGCCAGCCGCTCGTCCACGTCGCGGGGAAAATCCTGCGGCGCCCCGACAATCGCTTCCAGCGCCGCGCGCACGTAGGTGTCCCCGTCGCGCTGCGTTCCCGTCAGCGCCCGCGCGTAGCGGCGGAGCAGCGGGAGATGCGGCGCGAGCTTCGCAGCCAGTGTCATATTGTCTTCTGCCTCCTAAAACCCGGGTCACGCCCGAACGGTGACCGGCCCCCTCGAAAGTGACGCC
>JACFNY010000330.1 GCA_019454625.1 Sphingomonadaceae bacterium | reverse complement strand
GCCGGGAACACCCCGTCGCCGAGGTTCGCTTCCGTCACCGGACACAGCCCGGCAACCGCGCCCGACGCGGCAAGCCCCATCACCTCCGCGTCGTCGATGTGCGTCGCGTGGACGAGGCACCAGCGCTCGTCCACGGGCGCATTGTCGAGCAGCCATTCGACAGGCCGCGCCCCGGACCATGCAAGGCAGGCCTCCACCTCCTTCGTCTGCTCGGCGGCATGGATGTGCACCGGCCCTCCCCCTGCCAGCGGCAGGACCGCGGCGAGTTCTTCCGGCGTCACCGCGCGCAGCGAATGCGGCGCGATGCCGATCACGTCGCCCTCGCGTAGCTTCGCCCGGCTCGCCTCCATCAGCCGCGCGAAGCCGTCGATGTCGCTGATGAACCGCTGCTGCCCGGGTGCAGGCGGGGCACCGCCGAAATCGGCGTGGGCGTAGAACACCGGCAGCAGCGTCAGGCCGATGCCCGTCTCGGCCGCGGCCGAGACGATGCCGCCCGCAGTTTCCGCCGGATCGGCATAACGGCCTCCGTCCGCGTCGTTGTGCAGGTAGTGGAACTCGCCGACGCGCGTGTAACCGCCTTCCAGCATCTCGGCATAGGCGAGCGCGGTGATCGCGGCGATGTCGTCGGGCGTCATGCGGCCGAGGAAGCGGTACATCACCTCACGCCACGACCAGAAATCGTCGTCGGGCCGTCCACGCCGCTCGGAAAGCCCGGCCATGCCGCGCTGGAAACCGTGGCTGTGGACGTTGCAAAGCCCCGGGATCGCGATGCCGTGGCGCGCGTCTCCGGCCTCCGCCGCAACGCCTGTCTCGACGCTTTCGATCAGCCCGCCTGCCAACGTCAGCCGCACGTCCTTCGCCCAGCCGCCGTTCAGCCTTGCGTGCGAAAACCAGAGCCTTTGCATCGTTACCTCGATATTATGTCTAGACATAATAACTGATCGTGCGGAGAATGGCACGCATGAATCGCCTCTGGCACAACGCCCGTCTGATGACGCTCGAAGGACGTGGCCTCGGCATCGTCGAGGACGGTGCGGTGGCGTGCGAAGGCGGCGTCATCACCTATGCCGGGCCGCGTACCGGAGCGCCGAAAGCCGCCGAGACCATTGATTGCGAGGGCCGCTGGATCTCGCCCGGCCTCGTCGATTGTCACACGCACCTCGTGTACGCCGGAAACCGCGCGCGCGAGTTCGAGCTCAGGCTCGAAGGCGCATCCTACGAGGAGATCGCCCGCGCGGGCGGCGGCATCGTCTCGACGATGCAGGCAACGCGCGCGGCCAGCGAGGACGAACTTGTCGCCGCGTCCCTTCCCCGCCTCGACGCGCTGATCGCGGAGGGCGTCACAACCGTCGAGATCAAGTCCGGCTACGGCCTGTCACTGGAGGGCGAGCGCAAGCAGCTCCGCGTCGCCCGTCGTCTCGCCGACCTGCGTCCCGTCACCGTCGCCACCACCTTCCTCGGCGCGCACGCGCTGCCGCCCGAATTCACCGACCGCGACGCCTATGTGGCGCACGTCTGCGACGTGATGCTGCCCGCGCTCGCCGCCGAAGGTCTCGTCGATGCCGTCGACGCCTTCTGCGAAGGCATCGGCTTTTCGCCGGATCAGGTCGCGCGCGTGTTCGAAGCTGCCCGCGCGCTCGGCCTCCCGGTGAAGCTCCACGCCGAGCAGCTTTCAAACCTCGGCGGCGCGGCGCTCGCTGCTTGCAACCACGCACTCTCCGCCGACCACCTCGAATATCTCGACGAAACCGGCATCGCTGCAATGGCCGCCTCCGGCACCGTCGCCGTGCTGCTCCCCGGCGCCTTCTATTTCACGCGCGAGGAGAAGTGTCCGCCCGTCGCCGCGCTACGCGCGCACGGCGTCCCCATCGCCCTCGCCACGGACAGCAACCCCGGCACCTCGCCCCTCACCTCGCCGCTGCTCGCGATGAACATGGCGGCCACGCTGTTCCGCCTGACGGTGGACGAGTGCATCGCCGGCTTCACCCGTGAGGCCGCCCGCGCGCTCGGCCGCAGCGACATCGGCACGCTCGCGCCCGGCAAGGCCTGTGACCTCGCGATCTGGGACATCGGGGAGCCCGCCGAGCTTGTCTACCGCATGGGCTTCAATCCGCTCCATGCGCGCATCCGGAGAGGACAGTGACGATCATGCTCACCCCCGGCGCCATCGGCTTTCCAGAGCTGCGCGCCATCTATCGCGGCGAGGATGCCGCGCTCGACCCCGCCGCCTTCACGGCGATCGAAGCGAGCGCCGCCGCCGTCGCACGCATCGTCGCGCACGGCGATCCCGTCTACGGCATCAACACCGGCTTCGGGAAACTCGCCTCCGTCCGCATCGACGAGGCCGATCTCGCCACGCTCCAGCGCAACATCGTGCTCAGCCACGCCGCCGGTGTCGGCGAACCGATGCCGCGCGCCGTGGTGCGCCTGATGATGGCCCTGAAGCTCGCGAGCTTCGGCCACGGCGCATCGGGCGTCTCCACGGCGACCGTGCGCCTCATCGAAGCCATGCTGGCGAAGGACCTGATGCCCACGATCCCGTCGCAGGGCTCCGTCGGCGCCAGCGGCGACCTCGCACCGCTCGCGCACATGGCCGCGACGATGATCGGCGTGGGCGAGATCGACGGCGTCCCCGCCGCCGAGGCTTTGGCGAATGCGGGCCTCATCCCGCTCATTCTCGGCGCGAAAGAGGGCCTCGCACTTCTCAACGGCACGCAGTTCTCGACCAGCTACGGGCTCGCGGGCCTGTTCGAGGCCGAAAGCCTGTTCCGCACCGCACTCGTCACCGGCGCGCTCTCCACGGAAGCCGCGAAGGGCTCCGATACGCCGTTC
>JACFNY010000329.1 GCA_019454625.1 Sphingomonadaceae bacterium | reverse complement strand
AAGGCGTGTCGTTCGCGCGGGCGATGACTTCGGTCTCGGTTTCGAACGGCGTGAGCGGCGCGACGGGGCCGAATATCTCGGCGTGCGCGATCTCCATTTCGGGGCGGACACCGGTGAGGATCGTCGGCATGTAGAAATTGCCGCCGCGCTCATGCCGCGCGCCGCCGAGCGCGGCGATGGCGCCCTTGCCGATGGCGTCCTGCACGAGGCTGTCGACCTTCTCCACGGCCGCGGCGTTGATGAGCGGGCCGATCTGCGTGCCGGATGCGAAGCCGTCGCCGACATTGAGGGCACGGACCGCTTCGGCATATTTCCGCGCGAAGGCCTCCATGACGCGGGACTGCACGTAGATGCGGTTCGCCGATACGCAGGTCTGCCCGGCATTGCGGAACTTTGTGGCCATCGCGCCCGCGACAGCAGCATCGAGATCGGCGTCGTCGAAGACGATGAACGGCGCGTTGCCGCCGAGCTCGAGGCTGAGCTTCTTCACCGTGTCCGCGCACTGGCGCATCAGCAGCTTGCCGACACGGGTGGAGCCGGTGAAGGAGAGCTTGCGGACGTCCGGGCTTGCCGTCAGCACGCCCGCGACCTCGGCCGCGCGCGCGGCCGTCACGACCGTCATCACGCCTTCGGGGAGGCCTGCGTCCGCCGCCAGCACGGCGAGCGCGAGCGCGGAGAGCGGTGTGTCCTCGGCGGGTTTCACCACGATGGTGCAGCCCGCCGCGAGCGCCGGAGCGACCTTGCGCGTGATCATGCCGCTCGGGAAGTTCCAGGGCGTGATCGCGCCGACGACGCCGACCGGCTGCTTCAGCACGAGGCAGCGCTTGTCGGGCGCGTGGGCGGGGACGATGTCGCCGTAGACACGCTTCGCTTCCTCGGCGAACCATTCGATGAAGTTCGCACCGAACAGGATTTCGCCGCGCGCCTCGGCGAGCGGCTTGCCCTGCTCCAGCGTCAGGATTTCGGCGAGTGCGTCGGCGTTCTCGACGACGAGCCCGTGCCAGCGTCGGAGGATCGCGCCGCGCTCCTTGGCGGTGCGGGTGCTCCACGCCGGGAAGGCCGATTTCGCCTTCGCGATCGCCGCGCGCATATCGTCGGCGGTGCCGTCCGCGACATCGGCGACGTGCGCGCCGTTCGCCGGGTTGAACACGGGGAACGTGCGCGATGCAGGCCCGCCGAGCGTCAGCCCGCGCGCGATCAGCGCTGATGCGGCCGTCGAGACCGGCAGCGTCATCAGAGCACGCCGAACGCGGCGGCGGTGGCGTCGAGGCCCGCCTTCATCTTTTCGACCATCTCGTCGATCTCCGCGCGGGTGATGACGAGCGGCGGGCTCAGCACCATCGCCTGCCCGACGGCGCGGGCGATGAGGCCCTTGTCCCACAGCGCCTCGCGGCAGTGGATCGAGGTCTGCTCCTCGGCCGTGAAAAAGGTCTTTGGCGCCTTGGCCCGGACCAGTTGCAGCGCGGCGACGAGGCCGACGCCGCGAACCTCGCCGACGAGCGGATGCGCATCGGCGAGCTGGCGCAGCGACCGGTGGAAATAGGGGCCGACGTCCTCGCGGACGCGCTCTACGAGGCCTTCGTTCGCGATGACGTCGATGTTGGCGCTCGCCACCGCGCAGGCGACCGGGTGGCCCGAATAGGTGAAGCCGTGCGCGAGGAGGCCGCCCTCGTTCAGCACGTCGAACACCTTGCTGCCGACGGCGACGGCGGCAATGGGCAGATAGCCGGACGAGAGCCCCTTCGCCATCGGCATCAGGTCGGGCGCGATGCCGTAGTATTGCGAGCCGAACCATTCGCCCGTGCGGCCGAACCCGCAGATCACCTCGTCGGCGACGAGCAGGATGTCGTACTGGCGGCAGATGCGCTGGATCTCCGGCCAGTAGGTGGACGGCGGGTCGATGACGCCGCCAGCGCCCTGGAGCGGCTCGCCGATGAACGCGGCGACGTTGTCCGGCCCGAGTTCGAGGATCTTGTCTTCGAGAGCGCGCGCGGCCTTGAGGCCGAACTCGTCGCGCGTCAGGCCATCGCCGAGCAGATAGTGGTGCGGGTGCGTGATGTGCGCGAAGCCGGGCAGCATCTCGGGCGCCATGCCGTGCATGTGCGACATGCCGCCGAGAGCGACGGCGCAGAGCGTGCTGCCGTGGTAGCCGAGGTCGCGGCCGATGAAGGTCTGCTTCGTCGGCTTGCCGCGCAGCATCCAGTAACGGCGCACGAGGCGGACGATGGTGTCGTTCGCCTCCGAGCCGGAATTGGCGAACAGGATGTGATCGAGGTCTCCGGGCGTCAGCCTGGCGATCTTCTCGGCGAGCTCGATCATCTGCGGCGTCGAGGTGCCGAAGTGGTTGTTGTAGTAGGCAAGCTCGTTCATCTGCCGTGCGGCGATGTCGACAAGCTCCTGCCGCCCGTAGCCGACCGCGACGCACCACAGGCCCGCCATGCCGTCGAGCAGGCGGTTGCCTTCGTTGTCCCACACGTAGCAGCCCTTGCCCTGCGTGATGATGCGCGCGCCCTTCGCCGCGAGCGCCTTGGGGTCGGCGAACGAATGGACGTGGTGCGCGGCGTCGACGGCCTGGAGTTCGGCGGTATCGGCGAAGTTGCGGAGCATGAACCTGAAATCCTCACGTTTCGGTCCGCTTTTGCAGCGGGACCCGGTGCGCGCGATCATTCAGTCGGCCGCAGGACGGGCCAAGGCGACAAAGGGGCGAGTGGTGGTGCGCGGGCCGCACCAACGCCGCGTGGGCGACGGTATTCCGCCGGTTCTAGCGGGTTTCGGCGGCCGGGCCGATGCCCTTGCCCCTGATCGGGGAACCGGCAAGCGGTCGGTAGTCCGCATCG
>JACFNY010000328.1 GCA_019454625.1 Sphingomonadaceae bacterium | reverse complement strand
GAATCGGCAGGCGTCCTTGTCAAATCTTTTATTTCATTTTCGTGGCACCGGCGGCCCTTGAAAGCCCGTCCGGGGCCTGCCTAAGGTGGCCCCCGGCCTCGCGCCAAAGGGGAGTTCGCTCCTTCCCCAAAGTGACGCAAGAGTACGCCGCGTTCCCGCCAGTAGACCGGCGGGACGATGCTGTTTCGTTGGTTTGGCGTTCGGCGAGTCGCCGTGCGTGTGCCTTGGTCTGAGGATGCTGGGTTTGGGGGATATGACGCACGGCAAACAGGCGGGGAAACGGTGCGTGCCGGTGACGGACGCGGCCGGGCGCAGCCCGGCGCAGGGCGTCTCCCTGTTCCTGTCCGGCACCGATTCGGCCGCAGCGATCTGGCAGACGATTCGCGCGCACCTGCGCGCCGAGTACGGCGCGCGCACCTACGACAGCTGGCTGAAGCCGCTCGCCCTCGTCAGCGTCGATGCCGACACGGTGACGCTGGGCTCGCCGACGCACTTCACGGCGGACTGGATCAGGAGCCACTTCGCGGAGCGGCTGCGGCTGCTCTGGGCGGCGCAGTCGCCTGCCATCCGCCATGTCCGCATCGTCGTCGAGAACGGCCTCCGGGCCACTGCCGCGGAGCCCGCGCCGGTGCCGGCGGCGGTGCGCGAGGAGCCGGCCTTCGGCGTTGCGCTGGAGCCGCGCTACACGTTCGACAGCTTCGTCGTCGGCAAGGCGAACGAGCTTGCCTACAACGCCGCGCGCACGGTCGCCGAGGGCGGCCCCATCGACTTCAACCCGCTGTTCCTCCACGGCACCACGGGCCTCGGCAAGACGCACCTGATGCACGCCATCGGCTGGCAGATCAGGAGCGCGATGCCCGGCGCGAAGGTCGTCTACATGTCGGCCGAGAAGTTCATGGTCGAGTTCGTCTCGGCGATGCGCGACAAGGACACGCTGTCGTTCAAGCAGCGGCTGCGCTCCGCCGACCTGCTGATGATCGACGACGTGCAGTTCATCGCGGGCAAGGATTCGACGCAGGAAGAGTTCTTCCACACGATGAACGAGATCATCTCGGCGGGGAAACGGCTGGTCATCACCGCCGACCGCTCGCCGCAGAACCTCGAAGGCATCGAGAACCGCATCCTCTCGCGCCTCGCGTGGGGCCTCGTCGCCGACATCAACCCGGCCGACTACGAGCTTCGGCTCAGCATCCTCCTCGAGAAGATGAAGCGCCTGCCGGGCGCGACCGTCGGCGAGGACGTGATCGACTTCCTCGCGCGCAAGATCACCTCGAACGTGCGCGAGCTGGAAGGTGCGCTCAATCGCATCGTCGCCTACTCGACGCTGGTCGGCAAACCCATCGACCTCGATTTCGCGCGGCAGGTGCTGGCGGACGTACTGAAGGCGCACGACCGCAAGGTCACGATCGACGAGATCCAGCGCAAGGTGGCGGACTACTACGCGATCAAGCTCAGCGACCTCCTGTCGGCGCGCCGCGCGCGAGAGGTGGCGCGGCCGCGTCAGGTGGCGATGTTCCTCGCCAAGCGCCTGACGCCGCGCTCGCTCCCCGACATCGGCCGCCGTTTCGGCGGGCGCGACCACACCACGGTGATGCACGCCGTGAAGCGCATCGAGGAGCTGCGCGCCGACGACAGCGAACTCGACGCCGACATCACGCGGCTGACGCGGATCATCGACGCCTGATCACGGGGCTTGTGCGTCCCTCGACTTCGCTCGGGATGAAGAGCCTCTATACCTTGTAAAATCGTGCATCATCCCGAGCGAAGTCGAGGGACGCACGACGTCGAGGTCATGCCCCCTCAGTCTTTCAGGTAGAACTCCACCGTCGTCACCACGCGCACCTTCTGCTCCGGCGATGCGTCGGCGGGGCCGCCCGAATCGCCGTCGCGCGACTGGATCGAGAAATAGCCCTGGCTCGCCGAGCGGATGCTGCCGACGCTCGCGCCCGAATCCTTGGCGAACTGTTCGGCGCCCTTGCGCGCGTCCTTGGTGGCCTCCGCGATCATCGCCGGCTTCACGTCGTTGAGCTTCGTGAAGCTGTAGGCGATCGAGGGCCCGCCGTCCTCCAGCGCGACGCCGCGCGCCAGCAGCGCCGCCTGCCCGGCGTGCGCGGCCTTGGCCTCGGCGATCCTAGTGGTGCGCAGGCGGAACTGCTGGCGCACCTGGATCTGGTCGATGCCGTTGTTGTTCCACTGGCTGACGCTGATGCCCGCGGGCTGGAGGTCGGCTGCGGTGAAGCCGTGCTCGCCGAGGTAGGCGCGGATCGCCTCCGCGTCCTGCGCGGCGTCGGCCTGCACCGCCGCGAAGTTGTTGCCGGTCGAGAGCGTGCGGATCGTCCACGTGGCGAGGTCGGCGGTCACGTCGCGTTCGGCGAGCCCGCGCATCATGACGGCGCGATCGGCAAGGCGTGCACGCTTCAGCCCGTCGCCGAGGAGATAGCCGCCGAGGATGACGCCGATCGCCAGAACGACGGCGGCTATGATGAGTGATGAGTTGCGGTTGGCGGTGTCAGCGGCCATTGTATGCCCCATAAGCGGTTTCGGCGCATTCTATCGCGCCCTGCCGCTGCACAACAGCTGAACGAAGAAAGGGCTCCATGCCGCGCGCCGATTTCCGGTTCTCGTTCCCGAAGCGCGTCCGCTACGCGGAATGCGATCCGCAGGGTATCGTCTTCAACTCCCGCTATCTCGAATATCTCGACATCGGCATCACCGAATACTGGCGCACGGTCGGCATCTACGCCCAGTCGCCGACCGGCATGGGTCCCGATTTCCACGTCGCGCGCAACGTCGTGGAATACAAGAAACCGGTGCTCCTCGACGAGATTATCGACATCTGCGAGCGCTGCAGCCGC
>JACFNY010000327.1 GCA_019454625.1 Sphingomonadaceae bacterium | reverse complement strand
CAGGCGGCGAAGCCGGCCTCGTCGAGGTTGCCCTCGGCCAGTTGCAGCATGGCGTGATCGTGCACCAGTTCTGCCGCCCGGTCTGGGCGCGCTGGATGGAGACGGCGGTGCTGTCGGGCGCACTGGATTTGCCCGGGTTTGCTGCCGCGCCCGGCCGGTTCCGCGCCGCGCAATGGATCCCGCCGCGCTGGGACTGGGTCGATCCGCTGAAGGACATCCAGACGCAGGTCCTGGCGATGGAGGCCGGGATCACCTCGCGGCGCAAGGTGGTCGAGGCCACCGGCTACGACGTCGAGGAGGTCGACCGCGAGAATGCGGCGGATGCCAGGCGCACCGCCGATCTGGGGCTGCGCTATCGGACCAGCTCCGGCGAGACCCAAGGCCCGCGGGCCACCCCCGCAAAACTGCCCGACGCGGACACCGGTGGGTCCGGCGCGGACGCGCCACCCGAACAGGAGTGACAGGATGAACAGTTGGTACACGATCCGCGCCCGGGCCTCCGGGGCGGAGGTGCTGATCTATGACGAAATCGGCGCTTACGGCGTTTCGGCGAAGGGGTTTCTGGCCGAACTCGGTGCGCTGCCGGACGGGGTGCCGATCGATCTGCGCCTCAACAGCCCCGGCGGTTCGGTCTTCGACGCGGTGGCCATCTACAACGCGCTGCAGCGGCACAACGGCTCGATCACCGCCTGGATCGACGGCGTGGCCGCCTCGGCCGCCTCCTATGTGGCCATGGCGGGCGACGAGATCGTCATGCCCGAGAACGCCTTCCTGATGATCCACGACCCCTCGGGGCTGGTCATGGGCACCGCCGCCGACATGCGCGAGATGGCCGACAACATGGACAAGATCGCGGGCGGCATGGTCCGAGGCTATGCGGCGCGGTCGGGGCGGTCCGAGGAAGAGATCGCGGCGCTCATGGCGGCCGAGACCTGGTTCGATGCGGCAGCAGCATTGGAGGCGGGTCTTGCCACTCGCATGATCGAGCCGGTGCGGATTGCCGCCAGCTTCGACATCGCGCGGTTCCGCAACGCGCCGCCCGCACTGGCGGAGGCTATCGCGGATCTGGTTCCCGAGAACGGGCCGGACGGAAATGAGGCCAGTGAGAACAGCGTCAACGGCGTGGCTCCAGCGACCACAAGCGATCCCGAGACTGAGCCGGGCACACCGCTTGGTCCCGCGCCTGTGCTGCCCGGCGTCGACCCAACCGCCATCCGGCGTGACGCCATCGCCCATGCCCGGGCCGTGATCGACCTCTGTCGCCTTGCGGGACAGCCGCAGAGTGCCGGGCGTTTCCTCGAAGAGGATGCCAGCCTCGATGCGGTGCGCAGCTGCCTTCTTGCCGCAAGGACCGAGGCGGAGGCGCAGATCAGCCCCCATCACCCGCAACCTGGGCCCATTCCCAGTGCCCGTCACTGGGGCGACGTGATCGCCCGCATGATCTTCCATGACCACGCTGACCGAAGGCAGACACGCGGGCGGCTTCCTCGTCTGGGAAGCCTCGCGCGACTATACCCGTGAGACCGTAACCCTCACCTCCGGCGCGGGCAAGCTCGCGCCCGGCACGGTGCTCGGCAAGATCACCACGGGCGGCAAGTTCACCCAGCTTGCCCCAGCCGCGTCGAACGGCAGCCAGAACGCGGCCGGCATCCTCTGGGGTGCGGCGGACGCAACCGATGCCGATGCCGCCGCCGTCGTGGTCCTGCGCGGTCCGGCCATCGTCAACCGCAATGACCTCATCTGGCCCACGGGCGCGACGGAACCGCAGGTCGCCGCCGCCACCGCGGCGCTGGCCGCGCTCGGCATCCTGCTGCGCTGATCCCCCCATCGAAAGGACATCCCCATGGCGACCATGGACATCTTCGAAGGCGATGCCTTCACCATCATCGAACTGACCCGCGCGCTGGAGAACATCCCCTTCAAGCCCGCGATCCTCTCGGGCGCGAACCTCTTCGGGCCGCGCGGCGTGCGGTCGCGCACCGTGGTGATCGAAAGCCGGGACGGCACGCTGCAGCTGATCCCGTTCTCCGAACGCGGCTCGGCCTATGAACAACAGGTGCCGGAACGCCGCGAGATGCGCGCCTTCGTCGTGCGCCAGTTCAAGAAGCAGGACGTGCTCTGGGCCTCGGAAATCCAGGGCATCCGCGACCACGGATCGGAAACCGCGACCCAGCAGGTGCAGACCGAGGTGGCCCGCAAGCTCGGGCGGCTCCGGAACGACGCCGAGGCCACCTTCGAATTCCACCTCTTCAATGGCATCCAGGGCGTGGTCAAGGATCCGAAGGACGGGGCGACGGTGGTGAACTACTTCACCGAGTTCGGCATCACGCCCGCCACGGAGGTCGACTTCGACCTCGACAACGCCAGCCCCGCCTCGGGCGCGCTCAGGAAGCGCTGCCAGGCGCTGATCGAGAGCGTCGAGGACAGCCTTGGCGGGCTGGCGGCCGGTCAGGTCCAGCTGCGCGCCGAATGCGGATCGGCCTTCTTCGCCGATCTGGTCGCCCACAAGGAGGTGCGCGAGACCTATCTCAACACCGCCGCCGCCGCCGACCTGCGCGGGCGCGTGGGCGAGGAGGTCAGCTTCGGCGGCATCACCTTCCGCCGCTACCGGGGCGGCCTCGGCTTCGGTGTGCCGACGGACAAGGCGTATTTCTATCCCGAGGGGGTCGAGGGCCTCTTCGAGATCTACTACGCTCCGGCCGACACCTTCGAGACAGTGAACACACTGGGCCTGCCGCTCTATGCGCGCATGATCCCGGACCGGGATCGCGACGAATGGGTGCGCCTCGAGATCGAGAGCAACCCGCTGCCGATCTGCACCCGCCCGCAGGTGCTCCGCAGCGCGCGGCGGACGTGATGAGTGCCTTCGAAACC
>JACFNY010000326.1 GCA_019454625.1 Sphingomonadaceae bacterium | reverse complement strand
CGGCAGCGCCGGCAAGATCGGCAAGTCCGGCTTCGTCTCGCCGATCCGGGACTTCTACTTGACCAACCCGATCGCGCGCGCCTCCGCGGTGATGGCCGAATGCTCGGCGCTGGCGAAGGGTCGCATGACGCAGGCGGCGGAATAGGGCAGGGCGATGGACACCTTCTTCTCGATCTATGTGTGGCCGACGATCCTCGTCATTGCCCAGTCCGTGCTGGTCATCGTCGCGTTGCTCGTCTTCATCGCCTTCATTCTCTACGCCGACCGCAAGATCTGGGCGGCGGTGATGCTGCGTCGCGGCCCGAACGTCGTCGGGCCGTGGGGGCTGCTGCAATCCTTCGCCGACCTGCTGAAGTTCGTCTTCAAGGAGCCGGTCATCCCGTCCGGCGCCAACAAGGGCGTGTTCCTGCTGGCGCCGGTGGTCTCCACCGTGCTGGCGCTCGCCACCTTTGCGGTCGTCCCGTTCAGCGAGAACTGGGTCATCGCCAACATCAACGTCGGAATCCTCTACATCCTGGCGATCTCGTCGCTCGAGGTCTACGGCGTCATCATGGCCGGCTGGGCCTCGAACTCGAAATACCCGTTCCTCGGCGCGCTGCGCTCGGCGGCGCAGATGGTGTCCTACGAGGTCTCCATCGGCTTCGTCATCGTCACCGTGCTCCTGTGCGTCGGCTCGCTCAACCTGACCGACATCGTCTTCGCGCAGCGGACCGGCCCGGGCACCGCGCTCGGCCTGCCGAACTCGTTCCTCGACTGGCACTGGCTGGCGCTGTTCCCGATGTTCGTCATCTTCTTCATCTCGGCGCTGGCCGAGACGAACAGGCCGCCCTTCGACCTGGTCGAGGCCGAGTCGGAGCTCGTCGCCGGCCACATGATCGAGTATTCCTCGACGCCCTACCTGCTGTTCATGCTGAGCGAATACGTCGCCATCATGCTGATGTGCGCGATGACCTCGATCCTGTTCCTCGGCGGCTGGCTGCCCCCGTTCGACTTCGCGCCCTTCACCTGGGTGCCGGGCGTCATCTGGTTCGTGCTCAAGGTCTGCTTCGTCTTCTTCTTCTTCTCCATAGTGAAGACGATCGTCCCGCGCTATCGCTACGACCAGTTGATGCGCCTCGGCTGGAAGGTGTTCCTGCCGATCTCGATCTTCATGGTCGTGGCCACCGCGACGTTCCTGAAAATCTGGGAGCACTACGTCGCATGATCACGGGCATGACCACGGACACAACGGAGACCAAGCCATGTCAGCGCTAGCCCATGCCGCCAAGTCGCTGCTGCTCGCGGATTTCGTCGGTGCGTTCTTCCTGGCGATGCGCCAGTTCTTCGCGCCGAAGCACACGATCAACTATCCGTACGAGAAGGGTCCGGTCAGCCCCCGCTTCCGCGGCGAGCATGCGCTGCGCCGCTATCCCAACGGCGAGGAACGCTGCATCGCCTGCAAGCTGTGCGAGGCGATCTGCCCGGCGCAGGCCATCACCATCGAGGCCGGCCCGCGCCGCAACGACGGCACCCGCCGCACCGTGCGCTACGACATCGACATGGTGAAGTGCATCTATTGCGGCTTCTGCCAGGAAGCCTGCCCGGTCGACGCCATCGTCGAGGGGCCGAACTTCGAGTTCGCCACCGAGACGCGCGAGGAACTCTACTACGACAAGGAAAAGCTGCTCGCCAACGGCGACCGCTGGGAGCGCGAGATCGCGCGCAACATGACGCTCGACGCGCCCTACAGGTAGCGGGCGCGGACGGCCGCGGCGGTTCCGGTGGGGATTGCCAACGACAGCACCGGGCAGTTCCCATGGGGTTGCCCAGGATATGAAAAGCATCGCTTCCCGGATACGAATCGACGGGAAACGGTCTAAGAGACACGGCGGTTTCGCGACCCGGCAACGGGCGCGGGCCGGAAGAACGGCAGGGGCCGTTCGCAAAGGAGCCGGGGGAACCCATGCTGACAGGACTAGAGGCGTTCTTCTTCTATCTGTTCGCCTTCATAGCGATCGCCGCCGCCTTCATGGTGATCGCGGCGCGCAATCCGGTGCATTCCGTTCTGTACCTGATCCTGACCTTCTTCAACGCGGCGGCGCTGTTCCTGCTCACCGGCGCGGAATTCCTGGCGATGATCCTGCTCGTCGTCTATGTCGGCGCGGTGGCGGTGCTGTTCCTGTTCGTCGTCATGATGCTCGACGTCGATTTCGCGGCGCTGAAGCGCGGCGCGCTCGAATACGCGCCGGCCGGCGCGCTGATCGGCATCATCCTCGCCGCCGAGCTGATCGTGGTGCTGGGCGGCTATGCCTTCGCGCCGCAGCTCGCGGGAACGATCTCGCAGCCGACGCCGGCGCTGGCCGACCGCCAGAACACCGCCGCGCTCGGCGACATCCTCTACACGAATTACGTCTACTTCTTTCAGATCGCCGGTCTGGTCCTGCTCACCGCGATGATCGGCGCCATCGTGCTGACGCTGCGCCACAAGGAAGGCGTCAAGCGTCAGGACGTTTCCGAGCAGGTGCGCCGCAATCCGGCCTCCGCGATCGAGGTCCGCAAGGTCGAGACGGGCAAGGGGCTTTGATGATGGAAGTCGGTATCGGACATTACCTGACCGTTTCTGCGGTTCTGTTCACGCTCGGCGTGTTCGGCATCTTCCTGAACAGGAAGAACATCATCGTCATCCTGATGTCGGTCGAGCTGATCCTGCTCGCGGTCAACATCAATTTCGTGGCCTTCTCGGCCGCTCTGGGCGACCTGGTCGGCCAGGTCTTCGCGCTGTTCGTGCTGACGGTCGCGGCGGCCGAGGCCGCGATCGGCCTCGCCATCCTCGTCGTGTTCTTCCGCAACCGCGGTTCGATCGACGTGGAAGACGTCAACATGATGAAGGGTTGATCCGGCCATGTATCAC
>JACFNY010000325.1:2628-2894 GCA_019454625.1 Sphingomonadaceae bacterium | reverse complement strand
CGGGCCTCGTCGAACCCGATGCGGGCGAGGTGCTGGTCGGCGGGCTGCCCGCGACGCGCGCGGACCGCAGCGCGATCGGCTACATGCCGCAGCGCTTCGGGCTCTACGAGGACCTCAGCGTCCGCGAGAACCTCGATCTCTACGCCGACCTTCGCGGCCTGCCGACGGTGGAGCGCGCCGAACGCTTCGGCCAGCTTCTAGACTTCACCGACCTCAAGCGCTTCCAGCAGCGGCTCGCGGGCAAGCTCTCCGGCGGCATGAAGCAG
>JACFNY010000325.1:0-2618 GCA_019454625.1 Sphingomonadaceae bacterium | reverse complement strand
CTCGCCTGCGCGCTGGTCCGCGCGCCGAGGCTGCTGCTGCTCGACGAGCCCGGCGTCGGCGTCGATCCGGTGTCGCGCCGCGAACTCTGGGCGATGGTGCGGAGCCTTGCGGGCGAGGGCATCGGCGTGTTGTGGTCCACGGCCTATCTCGACGAGGCGGAGCGCTGCGACACGGTGTTCCTGCTGAGCGAGGGCAAGCTGCTTCATGCCGGAAAGCCCGCCGCGCTCACCGACCGGGTGCGCGGCCGCATCGTGCGGGTCGCCGTCCCGGAAGCGTGCCGCCGCCGCGCGCTGCGGGAGGCGCTCGACCACCCGGACGTCATCGACGGCACGGTGCAGGGCGGTGCGATCCGCCTGATGCTGCGGGGCGGGAGCGCGGTTCCGCCCGCCGAGGCGATCGGCGGCGCGGCGGGGGAGGCCGTGGTTGCGGCCGAACCACGGTTCGAGGACGCGTTCATCGACCTGCTCGGCGGCGGGCCGAAGGGCACGTCGGCGCTCGCGGTGAACTATCGCGAGATCCCGGAAAGCGACGACGCCGCCATCGAAGCGAACGGGCTCACCAAGCGCTTCGGCGATTTCACGGCGGTGGAGGACATCCGCTTCCGCGTGCCGCGCGGCCAGGTGTTCGGGCTGCTGGGGCCCAACGGCGCGGGCAAGTCGACGACGTTCAAGATGCTTTGCGGTCTCCTGACGCCGAGCGGCGGCACGGGCTCCGTTGCCGGGAACGACCTCCGCAAGGCGCGTGCCGACGCGCGGCAGTCGCTCGGCTACATGGCGCAGAAGTTCTCGCTCTACGGCGATCTCAGCGTGCGGCAGAACCTCGATTTCTTCGCGGGCGCCTACGGGCTTTCGGGGAGCGGTGCGCAAACCGCCATCGAGCGCTCGGTCGAGATCTTCCACCTCGGGCGCTACCTCAAGGACAACAGCGGCGCGCTGCCGCTCGGCTACAAGCAGCGGCTGGCGCTCGCCTGCGCCGTGCTGCACGAACCGCCGGTGCTGTTCCTCGACGAGCCGACGTCGGGCGTCGACCCGATCGTGCGGCGGGAGTTCTGGACGCACATCAACGGGCTCGTCGAGAAGGGCGTCACGGTGCTCGTCACCACGCACTTCATGGAAGAGGCGGAATATTGCGACCGCATCGCGCTCATCTACCGCGCGCGGCAGATCGCGACCGGAACGCCGGACGAGCTGAAGGCGATGGCGGGGACGGCCGACGCGACGATGGAGGACGCCTTCGTCGCGCTGATCGAGGCCTCGGACGCCGAGCGGGAGGCGGCATGATGGAGATCGGGCTGCGCCGCTTCCGCGCGATGCTGATCAAGGAAACCTACCAGATCGTGCGCGATCCCTCGACGTTCCTGATCGCGTTCGTGCTGCCGCTGCTGCTGCTGTTCCTGTTCGGCTACGGCGTCAATCTCGATGCCTCGCGCACGCGGATCGGCATCTCGCAGCAGGACGGCGGCGCGGCGGCGTCGAGCCTCGCGGGCACCTTCCAGCAATCCCGCTTCTTCGATGTCGCCGCCGTGGGCGGCATGACGGAGCTTCGCCGCGACCTGGTGGCGGGGCGCATCCGCGGCATCGTCGTGATCCCGCAGGATTTCGGCAGGGCGGCGGCGCGCGGCGGCGGCACCATCCAGATCGTGACGGACGGTTCGCTGCCCAACACCGCGACGTTCATCGCCGCCTATGCGGAGGGTGTGCGCGCGACATGGGCGGCAGCGCGCGCCGGGGACGCGGGGCTGTCGGCGACGCCGCCGGTCTCGGTGTCGGCGCGCTTCTGGTTCAATCCCGAACTCGCCAGCCGCTTCTTCCTCGTGCCGGGCTCGATCGCCGTGGTGATGACGATGATCGGCTCGCTGCTCACCGCGCTCGTCATCGCGCGCGAATGGGAGCGCGGCACCATGGAGGCGCTGATGGCGACGCCGATCGGCATGGGCGAATTCATCCTGACCAAGGTGATTCCCTATTTCGTGCTGGGGCTCGGCTCGATGGCGCTGTGCACGGTGCTCGCCATCCTGCTGTTCGGCGTGCCGTTCAGGGGGAGCGCGCCCGCGCTGCTGGCGATTTCCTCCGTGTACCTGATCCCGGCGCTGGGGCAGGGGCTGCTGATCTCGGCGGCGTTCAAGAACCAGTTCGTCGCGAGCCAGGTGGCGCTGCTGACGGCGTTCCTGCCGACGATGCTGCTTTCGGGATTCCTGTTCGAGATTTCCTCGATGCCGGTTCCCGTTCAGGCGCTCACCTACATCGTGCCGGCGCGCTACCTGATCCCGCAGCTCCAGACCGTGTTCGTCGCGGGCGACGACTGGGGGCTGTTCCTGCCCAACATGGGGATACTGCTCGCGTTCGGGATCGTGCTGTTCGCGCTGTGCGTGCGCGTGACGAAGCGGCGGATCGCATGATCGGCGCGCGGCTGAAGGCGATCATCGTCAAGGAGCTGTGGGCGATCCTTCGCGATCCCCGCGCGCGTATCACGCTGATCGTGCCGCCGCTGCTGCAACTGTTCCTGTTCGGCTTCGCCTCGACGCTGGAGGTCACAAACATCCGCGTCGGCGTGCTCGATTACGACGGCGGCGTGTGGAGCCACGAGGTCGTGGCGCGGGTGGCGGGGAGCCCGAACG
>JACFNY010000324.1 GCA_019454625.1 Sphingomonadaceae bacterium | reverse complement strand
TCGGCGACCGCGGCATCAACATCAAGGCGATCACCACGTCCGAGATCAAGATCTCGGTGCTGATCGCCGAGGAATACACCGAGCTTGCCGTGCGCGTCCTCCACACCGCCTACGGTCTCGACGACGTGTCGGAGCCTGCCGGAGAACCTGCTGGCGAACCTGCCGGGGCCACTGCGTGAGCGGCGGCCGTGATCGTCTCGATGCGCTGATGGCGCGCGGCTGTGCCTTCCTCGGCACGCGCTATGCGATCATGGCCGGTGCGATGACCTGGGTTTCGGAGCGCAGCCTCGTCTCCGCGATCTCGAACGCGGGCGGCTTCGGCATGATCGCGTGCGGCGCGATGGACCCGGCGCGGCTGCGCGAGGAGATCGCGGCGACGCGCGCGCTCACGGAAAAGCCGTTCGGCGTCAACCTCATCACCATGCACCCGGCACTCCTCGACCTCATCAGGGTCTGCGCCGAGGAGAAGGTCGGCCATATCGCGCTCGCGGGCGGGATTCCGTCCGGCCCTGCGATCGAGGCGGTGAAGGCGGCGGGCGCGAAGCTCATCTGCTTCGCCCCGGCGCTGGCGTTCGCGAAGAAGCTGGTGCGCTCGGGCGTCGATGCGCTCGTCATCGAGGGCACGGAGGCGGGCGGGCACATCGGGCCGGTCTCGACGACCGTGCTCGCGCAGGAAATCCTGCCGCACATCACCGACGTGCCGGTGTTCGTCGCGGGCGGCATCGGCCACGGCGAGGCGATCGCGGCGTTCCTGGAGATGGGCGCGGCGGGCGTGCAGCTCGGCACGCGCTTCGTCTGCGCGACCGAAAGCGTCGCGCATCCGAAGTTCAAGCAGGCGTTCATCCGCGCCGCGGCGCGCGACGCGGTGGCGAGCGTGCAGATCGACCCGCGCCTGCCGGTGATCCCGGTGCGGGCGCTGAAGAACGCCGGGACCGAGGCGTTCACGGCCAAGCAGCGCGAGGTCGCCGGGCTGCTCGACACGGGCACGGTCGACATGGACGCCGCGCAGCTCCAGATCGAGCATTACTGGGCGGGCGCGCTGCGCCGCGCCGTGGTAGAGGGCGACATCGAGAACGGCTCGCTGATGGCGGGCCAGTCGGTCGGCATGGTGAAGCGCGAGGAGCCGGTGCAGGCGATCATCGACGAACTGGTCAGCGAGGCGGCGGCGGCCCTTGCGCGCCGCGGCGTTCAGGCTGCATGAACGCCGAGAGGAACGTCTCGGCAACCAGCGCCGCGCGCGAGATCCTGCGGCGGCTTCACGATGTCATGGCAACCAAGGCGGGCGCGCAGGCGAAGCTGAACCGCGTCGTCGACATCATCGCGGGCACGCTCTCCTCCGAAGTCTGCTCGATCTACCTGCTGCGCGACGGCGTGCTCGAACTCTTCGCGACGCGCGGCCTCGCGCAGTCCGCCGTGCACGTCACGCGCCTCGCCGTGGGCGAGGGCCTCGTCGGCACCATCGCGAAGACGCGCGAGCCGCTGAACCTCGCCGAAGCCAAGGCGCACCCGGATTTCGCCTACAAGCCCGAAACCGGCGAGGAAAGCTTCCACAGCTTCGCGGGCGTGCCGATCATCCGGCAGGAGACCGCCATCGGCGTGCTCGCCGTGCAGCATGTCGATCCCCGCGAGTACGCGGACATAGAGATCGAGGCCTTGCAGACGACGGCGATGGTGCTCGCCGAGCTGATCGCGTCGGCGGGCCTCGTCGACGACTTGACCGTGCAGCAGGCGCGCGAGCGGGAAAGCCGCCCGGCGCGCATGACCGGGCTGAGGCTCGTCGAGGGCGTGGGCCGGGGGCAGGCGGTGTTCCACCAGCCGCGCGTGATCGTCGAGCATACGGTCGCCGACGACATCGAGGCGGAGCGCGCGCGCGTTTACGCCGCCTTCCAGATGATGCGCGAGCAGATCGACAACATGATGGGCCAGGCCGAGTTCGCGGCGCCGGGCGATCATGACGAGATCCTCGAGACCTACAAGATGTTCGCCTACGACGAGGGCTGGTCGCGGCGGATCAACGAGGCGATCGACAGCGGCCTCACCGCCGAGGCGGCGATCGAGCGCGTGCAGATGAAGACGCGCACCCGGATGCGCGCCACGAAGGACCCGTTCTTCCAGGAACGCCTGCACGACCTCGACGACCTGTCGAACCGCCTGCTGCGGATCGTGTCCGGGCAGATGGACACGGCGGCGAAACGGGGCCTCCAGCAGGACATGATCCTGATCGCCCGCAACCTCGGGCCCGCCGAGCTTCTGGAATACGACAAGAGCTTCCTGCGCGGCGTGGTGCTGGAGGAAGGCTCGCTGACCGCGCACGTCACCATCATCGCCCGCGCGATGGGCATTCCGGTGCTCGGCCGCGTCAAGGACCTGCGCACGACGATCTTCGAGGGCGATCCGCTGTTGCTCGACGCGCAGCGCGGCGCGCTGTTCGTGCGGCCGAGCGAGCCCGTCGTCCACCAGTTCGAGGAGCAGGTGGCGCTGAAGGCGCGGCGTCAGGCCGAATATGCGAAGCTCCGCGACCTTCCCGCCGAAACCGTGGACGGCGCGCGCATCACGCTGATGATGAACGCGGGCCTGCGTTCCGACCTCGAAGCGCTCGACATCACGAACGCGGACGGAATCGGCCTGTTCCGCACCGAGTTCCAGTTCCTCGTCTCGGCAACGCTGCCGCGCCGCGAGCGGCAGACGCAGCTCTACAGGGCGGTGCTCGACGCGGCGGGCGACCGGCCGGTGACGTTCCGCACCGTCGACATCGGCGGCGACAAGGCGGTGCCCTACATGTCGGGCGACACGGTGGAGGAGAACCCGGCGCGCGGCTGGCGCGCGCTCCGCCGCGCGCGCGAACGCGCCGGGCGGATGAAGGTGCAGGCGCGCGCGCGCAACGACGCGGCGGCCGGG
>JACFNY010000323.1:2583-2918 GCA_019454625.1 Sphingomonadaceae bacterium | reverse complement strand
GTAGAAGGCCGTGTCGGCGCTGCCGGCGCCGCCGCCCGCCGCGGCGAGCGTCACGGCGCTGTTCGGCGGCACGGGCACGGCTTCGGCGGTCCAGCTGGTCGCGGAAGGCATCAGCGCGATCAGCCGCCCGGCGACGTCCTCCAGCAGCGACACGTAGAGGCGTCCGCTGCCCGCCGCGACGGCATCGATCGCCTGTCTGCCGGAGGGCACGTAGATCTGCTCGACTGCCGCCGGGCGCCCGACCGCGAGCGCTGCCGCGTCATAGGCGACGAGCGAGCCCGCGGCAAAACGCTTGCCGCCGTAGGTCCAGTCCTTGTGCAGCAGCGCGACGACGC
>JACFNY010000323.1:0-2573 GCA_019454625.1 Sphingomonadaceae bacterium | reverse complement strand
TTCAGGTGGAACACCTCGGCGGTCCAGAAGTCGGGATGGCGGGTGATGCGCGGCCACATGCGGTGTTCGCCCGCGCCGGCGCTCGCGTCCATACCCATGTCGGCGGCCTTGCCCTCGGCGAGGAGCGCGGCCTCCGCCATCGGCGTGCCGCGCCGCCACAGGCGCACCTGACGCGGATAGCCGGACTCGGTGACGTCGTCGCCGTGCGCGGTGGCGATCATCAGCCGGTCGAGATCGACCCACGCGACGTCCCCCTTCGCCTGCGGCGTCTCGAAGCCGCCATCGACGAAGACGCCAGCCTCCATGTCGAATTCGCGGTAGACGAGCGCGTCCGAGCCGCCGTCGGAGAGGCCGACCATGCACCGGGCGTAGGCGGGCGCGAGACAGGACGCGCCCTTCCACACCCATGTCTTGCCGTCCGCCTTCGACATGGCGTCGAGGTCGATCAGCGTGCGCCACTCCGGCTTTCCGGCGGCGAAGGCGTCGAGGTCGGCGACGCGCCACAGGCCCTGCGGGTTTTTCGCGTCGGTCCAGAGGTTCGTCACCTTGTCGCCGAGAACGGCCTCGGGCACGGCGATGCGGCTGTCGTCCTCGAGGATCGCCTGCATTTCGGCCTGGAGCGCCTTGAACGCGGGGCTCGCTGTCAGCAGGCGTTTTTCGGTGGCGGCGTTCCACGCGCGCACCTGATCGAGCGCGCGGGCGCCTTCGACCTCTTCAAGCCAGAGATTCGGATCGTCTTCGGCCGCGTGCGCGGCAGGTGCAGTCGCCAGAATGAAAGCCGCCATCAACAGGGTGGAAAAACGCATGGCTTCGCTTCGTCCTCGAGACGTTTGTTGCCGGACCCATCAAGTGAAACGGATTCAATGCGGGGTCAATCGGTTGGCGACCGGGAGGTTGACAGACTCTCATCGTCATACCGGCGCAGGCCGGTATCCGTGCGACGGTGGTTATGGGCCCCGGCCTTCGCCGGGGTGACGGTGGGGGAGCGAGCGGGTACCGTCAGTCCCCGGTAACGCGCACGCTCGAAATGTCGCCCTGTCCGACGGTGGAAGACGCCATCGCCAGCATCCGTTCGAGCGGCTTCAGCGCCTTCACGCGGGTCTCCTCGTCGAGCACGATCTCGGGTTTGAGGTCGCGGAGCGCGAGGTAGAGCTTTTCGAGCGTGTTGAGCGCCATGAACGGGCAGTTGTTGCACGAGCAGTTCCCGTCCGCGCCGGGCGCGCCGATGAAGGTCTTGTGCGGCGCGGCCTTTTCCATCTGGTGGATGATGTGCGGCTCGGTGACGACGATGATCGTCTCGGCCGGGCTTTCGAGCGCGAACTTGAGGATCGCGCTCGTCGAGCCGACGAGCTCGGCGTGGTCGAGGATGTTGCCGGGGCATTCGGGGTGCGCGGCGACCGGCGCGTCCG
Source organism: Sphingomonadaceae bacterium (assembly GCA_019454625.1). Taxonomy (GTDB): domain Bacteria; phylum Pseudomonadota; class Alphaproteobacteria; order Sphingomonadales; family Sphingomonadaceae; genus Sphingosinicella. The sequence goes on along the minus strand of JACFNY010000323.1, from coordinate 1,164 downwards.
GGTGCTGCGCCTTCAGCTTCAGCAACTCCTTCTCGCTGAACGCCTCGTGCACGATGCAGGCGCCCGGCCACAGCAGCATATCGCGCCCGAACTTGCGGGAGAGGTAGCCGCCGAGGTGCCGGTCCGGCCCGAAGATGATCTTCTGCTCGGGCGGGAGCTGGCTGATGATCTTCTCGGCCGACGACGAGGTGACGATGATGTCGGAGAGCGCCTTCACCGCCGCCGAGCAGTTGATGTAGGTGAGCGCGATGTGGTTCGGGTTCGCCTCGCGGAAGCGTTTGAACTGCTCGGGCGGGCAACTGTCTTCAAGGCTGCACCCGGCGTCCATGTCGGGCAGGATCACCGTCTTCTGCGGGGAGAGGATCTTCGCGGTCTCCGCCATGAAGCGCACGCCGCAGAAGGCGATGACGTCGGCGTCCGTATCGGCGGCCTTGCGCGACAGGTCGAGGCTGTCGCCGACGAAGTCCGCGATGTCCTGGATCGCGGCCTCCTGATAGTAATGCGCGAGGATCACGGCGTTGCGCTCCCGCTTCAGCCGGTCGATCTCGCCCAGCAGGTCCCTGCCCTTCGGCAATTCAGCGCGGCGTGCGTCCATTGTTTCGTCTACTCCCTTAAAGTCCGTAGCCGCTCTCGTCCGGGAAGCGGACGATGACGCGGGCGTCGATTCCGGCCGCCTTCAGCGGCAGCGCGATGCCGCGCTCGACGGCGCTGCGCGCCGACCGGCGCGCGAGTTCCCGCAAAAGCGGCGTGTCCGCCTCCTTGATGACGGCGGTCCTGATCTTGGTGCGGTTGGCGGCGTCGATGACCTCCTCGGCGTTGCCGAGCGCCATCAGGATCGTGCCGCCGCCGTACTCGCGGATATTCGCCATGTCGACCTGCGGCTCGTCGATCTCGATGTCGGGGAGCCGCACGGTCATCTCGCGCGCGGCGGTATCCCAAGTCACGTCGTCCGGCCCGAGCTTCGAATAGTCGATGTCGTAGCGGACGGTGGCGGGCACGATCAGCGTCTTTTCCGCCGACAGGCCGAGCTTTGAGACGCGCGTCGTCACGGCGACGGTGAAGCGCCCCGCGAACACGGTAAGCCTGTTCTGTGCGCGGATGGTATCGAGGCTGGCGGCGGCGACCGACTGCGCGTCGGCCGGTTTCCCGTCGCGGCCCACGAAC
>JACFNY010000322.1 GCA_019454625.1 Sphingomonadaceae bacterium | reverse complement strand
CCGGCTTTCAAAAAAATGTCCGGAGGCTTCCAAGCTTTTCCCCGGCCGGCGCGTCCAAGTCGATGCGGATGATCCTGATCCGCGATCGTCAGGGAGTTTTGCCATGCGCTTGCACCATGTTTTCACCGGCGGGCTGATCGGCCTGCTGGCGGCCTGCAACAGCCCGACCGTCAGCGAGAAGACGTCCACGGCGTCGGACGTCGTCGTCACCGGCGGGCACCGCGCACCGTCATCGGAAGCGGCAGCCGCTGCGGACCGGCGCGATACGGCTGAAATAGCCGAAGTTGTCGCAGCGGCACCGGTTGCGCCGCCACCGCCGCCGCCCGTCGTCATGCCGATGTTGGCACCTGCGCGGCACGCGGAGGCCGGGCTCTACCGGCCCGCGCCCGAGCACCGCCCCGAGTACGGCCACGAATACCGCGACGTCGGCCGCGACCGCTTCGCCTCGGTGGCCGAGAACGCCTTCAAGGTGGTGCGGGAGGAGCCCGTGTCGACCTTCTCGATCGACGTCGACACCGCGTCCTACGGCTTCGTCCGGGCCTCGCTGGGCCGGGGCGTGCTGCCGCAGCCCGCCGCGGTGCGGACCGAGGAGATGGTGAATTACTTCCCTTACGACTACGCCCGGCCCGCAGCGGCGGAGCAGCCGTTCAGCACGAACCTCTCGATGTTCCCGAGCCCGTGGGCCGAGGGGCGCAAGATCGTGCGGATCGGCATCCGCGGCTACGCGATCGAGACGGCGGCGCGCCCGCGCGCCAATCTCGTGTTCCTCATCGACACCTCGGGCTCGATGAACGCCGCGAACAAGCTGCCGCTCGTCCGGCAATCGCTGGCGATGCTCGTCGACCAGCTCGGCGCCGACGACCATGTCGCCATCGTGACCTACGCGGGAAGCGCAGGCGTCGCGCTGGAGCCGACCCCGGCCAGCCAGAAGCGCAAGATTCTCGCCGTCATCGACCGGCTCGGCGCCGGGGGCAGCACGGCGGGCGCGGAAGGCATCCGCCAAGCCTATGCGCTCGCCGCGCAGAATATCGACCCCGACGGCGTCAACCGCGTCATCCTCGCGACCGACGGCGATTTCAACGTCGGCATCACGAGCGAGAACGAGCTGAAAGGCTTCGTCGAGCGCGAGCGGGGTAAGGGCATCTTCCTCTCCGTGCTCGGCTTCGGCATGGGCAACTACAACGACGCGCTGATGCAGGCGCTGGCGCAGAACGGCAACGGCGCGGCCGCCTATATCGACACGGTCGCCGAAGCGCGCAAGACGCTGGTGGAGGAAGCCACCTCGACGCTGTTCCCCATCGCGAAGGACGTGAAGATCCAGGTGGAGTTCAACCCCGCCGCCGTCGCGGAATACCGGCTCGTCGGCTATGAAACCCGGATGCTGAACCGCGACGATTTCGACAACGATACGGTGGACGCGGGCGATGTCGGCTCCGGCCAGACCGTGACCGCGCTCTACGAGATCGTGCCCGTGGGCGGGCCGCGCACGATCGGCGACCTGCGCTATTCCGAGGACGGCAGCGCAGCGGGCCGTCCGGCCGCCGCTGAGGGCGGCGAATACGGCTTCGTGAAGATCCGCTACAAGCTGCCGAAATCGGAGACGAGCCGGCTCATTTCCGCGCCGATCACCACGGCGTCCGAGGTCAGGCGCTTCGAGGACGCGCCGCAGGACGCGCGCTTCGCGGCAGGCGTCGCCGCCTTCGCGGAGCTGGTGCGCGGCGGCCGTTATCGCGGCACGATGACCTACGACGACGTGATCCGGATCGCGTCCGCATCGCGCGGCAACGATGCGTTCGGCTACCGCACGGAGTTCGTCCAACTCGTCCGCGCCGCGAAGACGGCCTCGTCGATGGCGCAGCTCGAACGATGAGGCAGGACGCGGCATCCCGGCAGCGGCAGCGGCGGTGCGAAAGCGCCGCCGCCTTCCCGCGCGAACGGCGTTGCCGCTATACGGCCCCGATGCCGTCCCGCCTCCCCTGCTTCCCCCGATCCGCCGCGCATGGAGAGCCGAATGGGCGCGGATAGGGACAATCCCTCCCCGCTCCCCGATCCGCCTCCGCCGCGGCCGGATCGCCGGGAAGCCGCGATCGCGGCGGCGCTCGATCGCTTCAATGCCGCCGGAACGGAGAGTCAGCCGGGGCAACCGCAGCGCCGGGCGCCGTCCATTTGGACGCCGCTCTGGACGCTGCGGAACCGCCCCCAGTTCGGCGCCCTCGTCGCGGCGTCGCTGGTCGCCGTGATCTCCATGCCGGTGCTCTGGGTGGTGCTCGGCAATCCGCGGCCGTCCGGCCCCGCGCCCGTCGCACTCGACACCTACGAGCGGATGCCGCGCGTGAAGGTCCCCTCGCCGTCCTCGCCGCCACCGCCGCCCGCAGCGGTCGAGCGACCGGAACCCGCGGCACCGGCCGCGGATATTGCGCGGCAGGAATCGCCCGCCGCAAGCACCGAAGCGGCGGCCGACGCCGTGGAGACCGCGGTTGCCGCAGCGCCGCCGCCGCCACCACCGCCACCACCGGCCCCGCTGCGACTGCCCGCGGCACCGCCGCCTGCGGTCGTGACCCTGCCCGCACCCGTGCCGGCGCCCGCCCCGCCGCCGCCGGAACGCGAGGCCGCGCGTTCCGCGGAGTCCGCCGCCCTGTCGGCGTTCCGGAAGCGCGACGACGACGCCCCGCGCGGCGACTGGAACGCCTGCACGCTGGACGATCCGGCACGCAGCCTGCAGCTCTGCACAAACCGGATCGACGCCGCCGCCAAGGGTGCGCGCGGCCGTGCCTCGGCATTTCTGGCGGACGGGCTCATGAGCGGCTGGGAGGGCGATCTCGACGGCGCGATCAGCGCGTTCAACCGGGCGATCGAAACGGACCCCGGCCTCGCCGCGGCCTATCTCAATCGCGGCCTCGCCTATCAGCGCAAGGGCGACCTCG
>JACFNY010000321.1 GCA_019454625.1 Sphingomonadaceae bacterium | reverse complement strand
CGCCCGAGGTGCGGCCTTCACCGCCGCCGTGCGGATGGTCGACCGGGTTCATGGTGACGCCGCGATTGTGCGGCTTGCGGCCCATCCAGCGCGTGCGGCCGGCCTTGCCGATCGACACGTTCATGCGGTCGGGATTGGAGACCGCGCCGATCGAGGCCATGCAGCGGCCGTGCACGAGACGCTGCTCGCCCGAGTTCAGGCGCAGGATCACGTACTCGCCGTCGCGGCCCACGATCTGGGCATAGGTGCCGGCGGAACGCGCGATCTGCCCGCCCTTGCCGATCTTCAGCTCGATATTGTGCACGATGGTGCCGACCGGGATGTTGGCGAGCGGCATCGCGTTGCCCGGCTTCACGTCCACATGCTCGCCGGAGACGACGACGTCGCCGGCGGCCAGACGCTGCGGCGCCAGGATGTAGGCCAGCTCGCCGTCGTCGTACTTGATCAGCGCGATGAAGGCGGTGCGGTTCGGATCATATTCCAGCCGCTCCACCTTCGCCGCTACGTCGAGCTTGCGACGCTTGAAGTCGACGATGCGGAACGCCTTCTTGTGGCCGCCGCCGCGGAAGCGCGAGGTGATGCGGCCGTTATTGTTGCGTCCGCCGGTGGCGTGCTTGCCCTCGGTCAGCGCCTTGACCGGCGCGCCCTTGTGCAGGCCGGCGCGGTCGACGAGGACGAGCTGGCGCTGGCCCGGCGTGGTCGGCTTGTAGGTACGAAGTGCCATCGCGCGCTCCTTACAGACCCGTGGTCACGTCGATGCGGTGACCCTCTTCGAGGGTGACGATCGCGCGCTTGACCGGCGACTGGGTTCCGACCGTGCCCTTGAACGCCTTCACCTTGCCCTTGCGGACGAGCGTGTTGACGGCCTTGACCTTGACGTCGAACAGCTTCTCCACCGCCGCCTTGATCTGCGGCTTGGTGGCGTTGCGGGCGACCTTGAACACGACCTGGTTGTGCTCGGACGCCGTCGTCGCCTTCTCGGTGATGACCGGGGCGACGATGACGTCGTAATGGCGCGGATCGGTGACGACCGGAGCCTTGCTCATTTGAACCGCGCCTCCAGCGCATCGAGGGCGGCCTTCGTGAGCACGAGCTTGCCCTTCCGCATGATGTCGTAGACGTTGATGCCCTGCACCGGCAGCACGTCGATATGGGGCAGATTGCGCGCCGCCTTCTCGAAGCCCGCCTCGATCTGGGCGCCGTCGACGATGAGGGCGTTGGCGATCTCGAGCTTGGCGAAATGCTTGCCGAGGCTCTTGGTCTTGCCGTCCTTCACGCTCGCCTTGTCGAGCACGACGATGCCGCCGTCCTTGGCCTTGGCCGAGAGCGCGTGCTTGAGCGCGAGCGCGCGCACCTTCTTGGGAAGGTCGTGCGAATGGTCGCGCACATGCGGGCCGAACACGCGGCCGCCGCCGCGGAATTGCGGCACGCGCGCCGAACCGTGACGCGCGGAGCCCGTGCCCTTCTGGCGGTACATCTTCTTGCCGGTGCGCGCGATCTCGTCCTTGAACTTGACCTTGTGCGTGCCGCGGCGGCGCTTGGCGAGCTGCCAGCGCACGCAGCGCGCGATGATGTCGCTGCGCGGCTCGAGCGCGAAGATGGCGTCCGGCAGATTGACCGAACCCGATTCCTTGCCGTCGAGCGAAAGGAGCTTCACTTCCATGACGATCAGGCTCCCTTCCCGGTTTCCGCCGGCGCTTCGGCGGCGGGCGCCGCTTCGGCCGTAGCGGCCTTGGTCTCAGCCGCAGGCTCGCGGAACTTGCCCGGCTTGGGCGCTTCCTTCGGCAGCTGCTTCTTCACCGCGTCGCGCACCGTGATCCAGCCGCCCTTGGCGCCAGGAACGGCGCCCTCGACCAGAATCAGGCCGCGCTCGATGTCGGTCTGCACCACCTTGAGGTTGAGCGTGGTGACGCGCTCGACGCCCATGTGGCCGGCCATCTTCTTGTTCTTGAACGTCTTGCCCGGATCCTGCCGGCCGCCGGTCGAACCGTGCGAGCGGTGCGAGATCGACACGCCGTGCGAGGCGCGCAAGCCCCCGAAGTTCCAGCGCTTCATCGGACCGGCAAAACCCTTGCCGATCGAGGTGCCGGTGACATCGACGAACTGGCCGACCACGAAATGGTCGGCGGTGATCTCGGCGCCGACCGGGATCACCGCGTCGTCGCTGACGCGGAATTCCACGACCTTGCGCTTGGGCTCGACCTTGGCGACGGCGAAATGGCCGCGCTCGGCCTTGCTCACGTTCTTCACCTTGCGGCTGCCGGCCCCGAGCTGGAGCGCGACATAGCCGTTCTTGTCCTTGGTGCGGTGGCCGACAACCTGGCAGCCCGCGAGCCTGAGCACCGTCACCGGCACGTGCTCGCCGGCATCGGTGAAAACCCGCGTCATTCCGACCTTCTGTGCGATCACTCCGGAGCGCATCGTTGCCGTCTTTCCTTCAACCGTTCAGCTCAGAGCTTGATCTCGACGTCGACGCCGGCGGCCAGGTCGAGCTTCATCAGCGCGTCCACGGTCTGCGGCGTCGGATCGACGATGTCGAGAAGGCGCTTGTGGGTGCGCATCTCGAACTGCTCGCGGCTCTTCTTGTCGATGTGCGGCGAGCGGTTGACGGTGAATTTCTCGATCCGAGTCGGCAGCGGGATGGGGCCGCGCACGTTGGCCCCGGTGCGTTTCGCCGTCGACACGATCTCGCGCGTCGACGCATCGAGGATGCGGTGATCGAACGCCTTGAGCCGGATCCGGATATTCTGGCCGTTCATTTGTCGTTTCTCTCATCCCCCGTCGTCCCCGCGACAGCGGGGACCAAGGGGCCCAATCACAAATCTTTCGTGACCCTGGGCCCCCGCTTGCGCGGGGGCGAACGGTCCTTGCGTTACTCGATGATGCTGGAGACGACGCCCGCACCGACGGTGCGGCCGCCTTCGCGGATG
>JACFNY010000320.1 GCA_019454625.1 Sphingomonadaceae bacterium | reverse complement strand
GGCTTTTCCTGCGCGATAGCTTTTCCGGACTGGGCGCTGAGCGCGGTCATCTGGTCTTCAGAGGCAACCGCGGTGCTTGAGCCCCGTACATCAATTCCGAGCGGGGCATGGCCATGGAGCAACCCCGTGAAGACAATCATCGAACCTTTCCGCATCAAGACCGTCGAGCCGATCCGTTTCACCTCGGTCGCCGAGCGGCAGGCGTTCCTGCGTGCGGCGAACTACAATCTTTTCACGCTGAAGTCGGACGACGTGCTGATCGACCTGCTGACGGACAGCGGCACGTCCGCCATGAGCGCCGCGCAGTGGGGGGCGCTGCAACGCGGCGACGAAAGCTATGCAGGCTCGCCCTCGTTCTTCCGCTTCGAGGCGGCCGTGCAGGATCTGATGCCGTTCCGGCATGTCATCCCGACGCACCAGGGCCGCGCGGCCGAAGCGATCCTGTTCTCGCTCATCGGCGGGCCGGGCAGGAAGATCCCCTCGAACACCCATTTCGACACCACCCGCGGCAACATCGAGAGCGGCGGGGCCGAGGCGCATGACCTGCTGATCGCCGAAGGGCGCCGGCCGGACGCGGACCATCCGTTCAAGGGCAACATGGACGTCGACGCGCTGGAGGCCTTCCTCGCGCGCCACGGCGACGCCGTGCCCTGCGTGATGCTGACGGTCACCAACAACGCGGGCGGGGGCCAGCCCGTGAGCCTCGCGAACATCCGCGCGGTGGCGGAGACCGCGCGCCGGCACGGCAAGCCCTTCTTCATCGACGGCTGCCGCTTCGCCGAGAACGCCTGGTTCATCAAGGAGCGCGAGGAAGGCCAGCGCGACCGCGCGGTGAAGGACATCGTGCGCGACATGTTCGCAGTTGCCGACGGCATGACGATGAGCGCGAAGAAGGACGCGTTCGCGAACATCGGCGGCTGGCTGGCGCTGAACGACGACGACCTCGCCCTGCAGGCCCGCAACCGCCTGATCCTGACCGAGGGTTTCCCGACCTACGGCGGCATGGCCGGCCGCGACCTCGATGCCATCGCGCAGGGATTGAGCGAGATCGTCGACGAGGATTATCTGCGCTACCGGGTGCGCACCGCGGCTTACCTCACGGAAAAGCTGCACGCGCTCGGCGTGCCCGTGATGCGCCCGGCGGGCGGGCACGCGGTCTTCGTCGATGCGCGCGCGTGGCTCGATCATATCCCGCCGCTGTCCTACCCCGGGCAGGCGGTGGCGGCGGCGCTCTACGAGCTGGGCGGCATCCGGACCTGCGAGATCGGCACGGTGATGTTCGGCCGCAAACCCGACGGAACCGAGGCGGCCGCGGCGATGGACCTCGTGAGGCTGGCGCTGCCGCGCCGGGTCTATACCCAGTCCCACGCCGACTATGTCGCCGAGACCTTCGAGGAGGTGCACCGCCTGCGGCCGCAGCTGAAAGGCTTCCGCATCGTGGAGCAGCCGCGGTTCATGCGCCACTTCACGGCGAAGTTCGCGCGCCTCGATTGAGAGACCTGCCGTTCGGGGGTGCGGCGCGCCCCCGAATCGCGCTAAGGCTGGTGCAAATCCACAAATGCGATGGAGCGAGCCATGCGTGACTATCTGAAATTCTACATCAACGGCGCGTGGGTCGATCCCGCCGCGGGGGCGAAGACGCTCGACGTGCTCAACCCGGCGACCGAGGCCGTGGCGGGGCGCATCAGCCTCGGCTCGGCGGAGGACGTGGACCGCGCGGTGAAGGCCGCGAAGGCGGCGTTCCGCAGCTTCTCGCGCACCAGCCGCGCCGAACGGCTGGAGCTGCTCCAGTCCATCCTCGCCGAGTACACGAAGCGCAGCGGCGAGATGGCCGAGGCGATCACCGAGGAGATGGGCGCGCCCGCGTGGCTCGCGAAGAGCGCGCAGGCCGCGATCGGCGCGGGGCACCTGCACACCGCGATCGAGGTGCTGAAGACCTACAAGTTCCACGAGCCGCGTGGCACGACGATGATCGCCAAGGAGCCGATCGGGGTGTGCGGCTTCATCACGCCGTGGAACTGGCCGATCAACCAGATCGCCTGCAAGGTCGCGCCGGCGCTGGCGACCGGCTGCACGATGGTGCTGAAGCCTTCCGAGATCGCGCCGTTCTCGGGGTGGCTGTGGACGGAGATCCTGCACGCGGCGGGCGTGCCCGCGGGCGTCTACAACCTCGTGAACGGCGACGGGCCGACCGTGGGCGCGGCGATCTCGTCGCACCCGGACGTCGACATGGTGAGCTTCACCGGCTCGACGCGCGCGGGCGTGGAGGTCGCGCGCGCCGCGGCACCGACCGTGAAGCGCGTCGCGCAGGAACTCGGCGGCAAGTCGCCCAACATCCTCCTCGACGACGCGGGCTTCGGCGACGCGGTGAAGCGCGGCGTCGCGCATGTCTTCAACAACTCCGGCCAGTCCTGCAACGCGCCGACACGCATGTTCGTGCCCGCCGGCCGCATGGACGAGGCGAAGGCGGTGGCGAAGGCGACCGCCGACGCATGGGCGCCGGGCGACCCGAACGGCAACGCGCGCATGGGACCGGTCGTCTCCGAACTCCAGTGGACGAAGATCCAGGGCCTCATTCAGAAAGGCATCGACGAAGGCGCCGAGCTCGTCGCGGGCGGAACCGGCAAGCCCGAGGGGCTGGAAACCGGTTATTACGTGAAGCCCACGGTGTTCGCGAACGTCACCAACGACATGACGATCGCGCGCGAGGAAATCTTCGGACCGGTGGTTTCGATCCTCGGCTACGACAGTCTCGACCGCGCCATCGACGAGGGTAACGACACCGTCTACGGCCTCGCCGCCTACGTGCAGGCGGCGGACATCGGGAAGGCGCGCGAGATCGCCGCGCAGCTTCGCGCCGGGCAGGTCATCATCAACGGCGCAGGCAGCGACCTGATGGCGCCGTTCGGCGGCTACAAGCAGTCCGGCAACGGCCGCGAATGG
>JACFNY010000319.1 GCA_019454625.1 Sphingomonadaceae bacterium | reverse complement strand
GTGGGGCAGCGGCCTCACCGTCAACGGCTTCTTCCTCAACAACGAGCTGACCGACTTCTCGATGGTGCCCGAGGCGGACGGCAAGCCCGCGCCGAACCGCGTGCAGCCCGGCAAGCGGCCGCGCAGCTCCATGGCGCCGACGATCGTCTACGACAGCGCCGGAAAGCCCGTGCTCGCGATCGGCGCGGCGGGCGGATCGACGATCATCGCGCAGGTGGCGAAGGCGCTGGTCGGCGTGCTCGACTGGGAGATGGACGTGGAGGACGCGATCGCGCTGCCGCAGATCTACGCGCCGGGGAGCCGCGTCGCCATCGAGGCGGGATCGCGGCTGGAAGCGATGATCCCGGCGCTGACCGAAAAGGGGCACGCGCCGACCGTGGCGAAACTGCCGCTGAAGGCGAACGGCATAGAACGAAAATCAAGGGGATGGATCGGCGGCGCCGACCCGCGCAGCGAAGGCGCGGTCACCGGCCTTTAGGGCGGCGGGAGGCCGATCCGGGGAGGAGACGAACCGATGAAAACGGCAGGGCAAACGGCTGAAACCTGGCCGAACCTCGTCGAGATGTTCTTCGACCAGGCGGAACGACGCGGGAAGCGCGCCATGCTGCACGCCAAGGTGGGCGGCGCGTGGCGGGCGACGACATGGGCCGAGGCGGCAGAGCAGGTGGCGACGCTGGCGACCGCGCTGAACGCACGCGGCATCGGCAAGGGCGACCGCGTGGTGCTGGTGAGCGAGAACCGGCCCGAATGGTGCATTGCCGACCTCGCCATCATGGCGGCGGGCGCGATCACCGTGCCGACCTACACGACGAACACCGAGCGGGACCATCTGCACATCCTCGAGAACAGCGGCGCGAAGGCGGCGATCGTCTCCAACGCGAAGCTCGCCAAGGTGCTGCTCCCCGCCGTCTACCGCTCCACGAACTGCCGCCAGGTGATCGGCATGGAGACGCTACGCATCGGGCAGGCGAGCGGCGCGGAACTGCTCGACTGGTCGGCGTTAATGGCGGCGCACACGGGCGACGTCGCCGCCGTGCGCGCGGGCGCGACCATGGAGCGCGGCGACATGGCCTGCATCATCTACACGAGCGGCACCGGCGGCGCGCCGCGCGGCGTCTGCCAGCATCACGGCGCGATCCTGTGCAACCTTTCGGGCTGCGAGGACATCCTCTGGAACGACTTCCCGAAGGGCACCGAGACCTTCCTGTCGTTCCTGCCGCTGAGCCACGCCTACGAGCACACCGGCGGCCAGTTCCTCCCCATCGCGCTCGGCGGCGAGATCTATTATTCGGAAGGCCTCGAGAAGCTCGCGTCCAACATCGAGGAGACGCGCCCGACGATCATGGTGGTGGTGCCGCGCCTGTTCGAGGTGCTGCGCCAGCGCATGTCGAAGGCGATCGAGAAGCAGGGCGGCGCGGCGGCGTGGATGCTGGAGCAGGCGCTGAAACTGGGGCGCAAGCGCTACGAGAAGGGACGGCTGCCGCTCACCGACAAGCCGCTCGACCTGCTGCTCGACCGCACGATCCGCAAGAAGGTGCAGGGCCGGCTCGGCGGGCGGCTGAAGGCGATGGTGGCTGGCGGCGCGCCGCTCAATCCCGAGGTCGGCATCTTCTTCGCCGCGCTCGGCGTCACGCTGCTGCAAGGCTACGGCCAGACCGAGGCGGCGCCGGTGATCTCCTGCAACCGACCGCGCGCGAAGCTGAAGATGCACAGCGTCGGCCCCGCGCTGAAGGGCGTCGAGGTGCGCATCGCCGAGGACGGCGAGATCCTCGTGCGCGGCGAACTCGTGATGCACGGCTACTGGCAGAACCCGGCGGAAACCGAGCGCGTGCTGAAGGACGGCTGGCTGCACACGGGCGACATCGGCCACATCGACGCGGACGGCCACATCGTCATCACCGACCGCAAGAAGGACATCATCGTCAACGACAAGGGCGACAATGTCGCGCCGCAGCGCGTCGAGGGTATGCTGACGCTGCAACCCGAAATCCTGCAGGCGATGGTCTACGGCGACAAGCGCCCGCATCTCGTGGGCCTCGTGGTGCCGGACCCCGAATGGTCGGCCGAATGGGCCGCGGCGAACGGCCATTCCGGCGATCTCGCGATGTTGAAAGGCATCCCCGAGTTCCACCGCGCCATCGCGGCGGCGGTGGACCGCGTGAACGCCCAGCTCTCGGTGATCGAGAAGGTACGCCGCGTGATCGTCGCCGACGAGGCGTTCACCGTGGAGAACGAGCAGATGACGCCGTCGATGAAAATCCGGCGGCACGTGCTGAAGCATGTCTACGGGGAGCGCCTTGACGCCCTCTACAAGTAGCGCCGCTTCCGCAAGCCGGCCGCTCGCGGGCGCGGCATGGATCCTCGTCGCCGCCGTGGGCTTCTGCGCAGCGTGGGTCTTCATCCGGCTGGCGAGCGAGACCATCCATCCGTTCGCGCTCGTCTTCTGGCGCAACCTCGCGGGGCTGCTGCTGATCCTGCCGATCATCCTGCGCGATCCCTCGATCGCATCGCCGCGCCAGCCGACCGAGCGCTCGAGCTGGATGAGCTAGTCGAGGACCTGGCGCGAGAGCTCGACGGCATCGCCGGCGACCCCGCCGTAACGTGCTAGTGGTCCGTGGTTCGGTTGGTCGTCAGTCGTCGTCGCCGCCGATCATCTGCGGGCGGATAGTCGGTGAGCTCGCGTCGACGTCGAGCGGGCCGTAGTCGCGCGCCGTCGAGCTCTCCTCCCGGTCACCGCCGGCGTCCGCGGCGGGCGCCTCGCTGTTGAAGCCTGGCGGCGGTGGAATGCTCGACATCCTGCTCTGCCCGAGGGCGTTCTTGTAATCGAGGAAGCGGAGCGTGCTGACACCGCCGGCGCGCTCGAGCACGGCGCGGAGATCGCCGGGGAGGGGGGTCTCCACGATCATTCGCTGGCCGTTGCTCGGGTGCACGAACTCGAGCCGCACGC
>JACFNY010000318.1 GCA_019454625.1 Sphingomonadaceae bacterium | reverse complement strand
CCTTCTCGACGCCCTTGCCGAGCCAGCGGCTCTTGTCGCCGTCGCGAAGCTCGACCGCCTCGTAAGCGCCTGTCGAGGCGCCCGAGGGCACGGCGGCGCGGCCGAAGGCGCCATCCTCCAGCGTCACCTCGACCTCCACGGTCGGGTTGCCGCGGCTGTCGAGAATCTGTCTGGCGTGGATGTCGATGATCGCGGTCATGGCGTCGCTCCGGCTGATGGAAATGTCTTGCGTGCGCGCTCTTAATCAGCCTCGGCGTGCGGGGCAACGCCGCTTGTTCGGCCCTTGCCGCGAAGCCGCCTTGTTTTTGCCCGCGACGGAACCAACATCCGGTCCTATTGTTGTACTATAGCCCCCGTAAGCCCGAAAGGAACTGGCATGTCCGACACTCTTCCCGCGCCTGCTGCCGACGATCCTGCGCCCCCGAAGACGGACCGGCTGGCCACCATCAAGGCCGAAGCCGGCAAGCTGAAAACCGAAGCCTCGACGAAGGCGCGCAGCGCTGCCGAGGAAGGCAAAACCAAGGCCGCCGAAACGCTGGGCAGCGTCTCGCACGTCACGCGCGAGGCCGCCGACAAGCTGAAGGGCACGCAGGCCGAGCCGCTCGCGAACATCATCAATTCTGCCGCCGATTCGGTGGAATCCTTCGCGCAGCGGATGCGCGAGAAATCGGTGGACGACATCATCGACGACACCCGCGAGATGGTCCGCCGCTCGCCCGTGCTGGTGATCGCCGTGGCCGCCGCGGCGGGCTTCATCGTCTCGCGATTCCTGAAGGCCAGTCGCGGCAGCGACGCAGAGGCCTGAGAGGACCAACAGGGGTGGCCGATCAGGACGTAAAGATCTCCGACCTCTTCGAGCGCCTCGTCGACGAGGGCGGCGACCTGTTGCAGGCGGAGGTCCGCATCGCGGAGGCGAAGATCGCGCGGCGGTTGCAGCTTGCGCGCTTGCCGCTCGGCCTGCTCAGCGCCTCGGTCGCGCTGGCGTTCGTGGCGCTGATGGGGCTGGCGACGGCGCTCGTCGTGCTGCTCGGGCCCTATGTCGGCTTCTTCCTCGCGGTGGTGATCGTCACGCTGGTTGCCGCCGGGGCGTCGTGGCTGTTGTTCGTTGAAGGGCGCAGGCGCCTCGAAATCGTGGTCGAACCCCCGTCCCTGCTGCGCAACCGGAGCGAAAAGTGAACGACAAGCCCGTCGATACGGCACTCTACGAAGCGGAAGCCGCCGAGGCGCGGCGGCGTATCGCGCTCACCCTCGGCGAGATCCGGCACCGGCTCGATCCCCGCACGATCGCCAACGAGGCGATCGACGCGGCAACCGAACGCGGGGCGGAAATCATCGCACGCGGCCGTCAGGCGGCGCGCGACAATCTCGGCGCGATCTCCATCGCCGGTGCGCTTGCCGGCATGATGGCCGGCGCGCGGCACTATCGGAAAGACAGAAAGGCACCCGCCATGACCCAGTACGACGACGAACTCGGTAACGAAGCGCCGGGCAAGGACCGGCTGGAGAGCGTGAAGCAGACCGCGCAGCACGTTCGCGAAACCGTGACGCACAAGGCGCAGGCCGCGCGCGAGGTGGCGGGTGAAACGCTCGCCTCGGCGCGGCAACATGCGGGCGACGCGTACTATTCTGAGCGTGCGAAGGCGCAGGCCGCGAAGGCGCGCGAGCGCACCGTGGAAAGCGTCGATCAGAACCCGCTCACTGCCGTGCTCGCGGGCGCGGCGCTCGGCGCGATCATCGGTGCGTTGCTGCCGCGTAGCAGCGGCGAGAACCGCACCATCGGTCCCGTCCGCGACAAGCTCGCTTCAACGGCGCGCACGGCGGCAAAGGCAGCACGCACCGCCGGCGAGGCGAAGCTTGCCGAGCTCGGCGTCAAGGAAGCTGCCAAGCTACGCTTCAGCGAGATCAAGGAAGGCGCGGCCGAGGTCGCCAAGTCCGCGACCTCCGCAGTCCGCGGGAAGAGCAAGGCGGTCAACGGCAGCAAGGCCGAGGACGACAGCCCGGCCGAACTCGCTTAAGCGGCGGCGTCAGGCCGCTGCGGGCACGACCTCGTCGATTTCCGACGGCACGAGGCCGACTTCGCGCAGCATCCGCCGCGCGGAGTCGGGATGTTCGAACGCTTCGGCGACGAGGCCGTAGCGTATCCCGGTGAGCCGCGACACCACCGCCTGCATCAGCTCGCGGTCGCCGAGCCGTCCGGCCCGGATGACGAGCGAGGGCTGGAGCTTCCCGGCGGCGTGGAGCTGGTCGACCATGGCGATGAGGTCGAGTACGTCCGTTTCACCGCCGCCGAGAATGAACGCCGCGCCTTCCGAAACCTGCGAAAGCCCTTCGGCGAACTGCCGGAAGCGGTCCCCCTCGCCCGTCATGCGCGCCCTGAGGCGGCTGGAGACCAGCGCGACGAGACGCTCTGCGATAGCGAGGGGCAGCGAGGGGCGGTCGGCGAGCGGCAGCGCTACCGCTTCCTCGTCGCCGAAGCGCTCGACGGCGCGCGCCATCGCGGGTTCCGCGATGTCCGCACCGGTGTTGGCGGCAAGTGTCGACACCGCCCGCACCTCGGCATGTTCGACGATTGCCGCCGAGACCGGCTCACGCACCACGGGCCGCGCAGCGATCGCCACGCGGTGCTCCTCGCTGCGCGATTTCACGATCTCGATCAGCATGTCGTCGTCGAGGAGGTCGCTCGCCTTCAGGATCGGCTCGGCGACCTCGATGACGTCGTGCGCCATGCGCAGCGCGACGTCCTGCGGGATGTCGGTGCTGGAGGCGATGGTCTGCGCCAGCGCCCTGCGCACCTCCACCTCCACGTCGCGGGCGATGGCGCGCACGATGTCGTCCGCGATGCCGCGCTCGCGGTCGCCCAGCAGGCGCTGCGTGTAGCTGTGCCCGAGCTTGCGCGCGAGCGCGCGCCGGGCATCCGCGTCCGGATTCTCCTGCAGCCGCTCGACGTCG
>JACFNY010000317.1 GCA_019454625.1 Sphingomonadaceae bacterium | reverse complement strand
CCCGGCGGGGAGAGGGGCAGGTGGCCGATAGCGCCTACCGGTTCTTCCGCTGGTATTCCTCGCGCACCCGCTGCGCGAGCCGGCCGCTGGCGATGTCGTCGTAGGTGGCGATGTTGTTCGCAAGGCCTTCGGACTGCTGCCGGGCAATGCTTTCCATGTCGCCCGCGTACTGCGGCAGGAAATACCAGTGCTGCGCGGGCTGGGCGTTGTAGAGCGCGCGGAACTTCTCGATGATCTCGCGGTCGGCGGTGAGCCGGGCAAGCTGCGCCGCCGCGCCGCGCTGGGTCATGTCGGTCACCCGCATCGACTTCGGACGCATGATGTCCCACCACGCGAACGGAAGCGCCGGGTCCATTTTCTGCGCCTCGGCGGCCATCGCGTTGCCCGCTTCCTCGCTCGGCGCGGCGCGCGCCGCGATCACCAGCAGCGTCGCGTCGCCGGTCTTGCGCGCCAGCGCCTGCATCCCCTCCACGAGCTGCGTGCGGCCGCTGACGGCGTTGCCCGCATCGAAATAGAGCTGCGCGGCGTCGAGCTTCTTCGGTGCGTAGCCAACATACAGCGTCTGCATCTCGGCGAACGCCTTCGCCGGATTGCGCTGCATGTTCTGGTAGATCCACGCGTTGTTGAAATGGTCCGCCGCCGATTTCGGCCGTTTGATGATCATCTGCGGCTGCGCCATCGCGTGAAGATCGCCCACCTGATCGCGGATCACGGCGGTGTCTTCCTTGATGAGCCCGAGCTGCCGTCCGACCGCCTCGGTCGCGGACTGGCCCTGCCCGACCAGCATCAGCAGGATGAACGCCGCCGTGGCGAACAGGCCGAAGCGGAACCCGTCGCAGGCGGCGCACTGCACCACCTCGTCCACGGCCTTGTCGTCGGCCGCGTTCACCATGAAGGCGCGCTGGAAGCAGAGCAATGCGGCGACAGCGGTGATCACCGCGAAGATGATCACCAGCACGTTCGCCGAAAGGAACTCCGCGAAGAAGTTCACCAGATCGCCGAACAGCCCGACCGCGCCGCCGATCAGCGCGAACAGCGATGCCTTCGCCGGCCAGATGATGCGCCTGACGATGCCGATGCGTGTATCCGCCATGCAAATCTCCCCCTGTCCCCGTAGACTGGCCGCGCCGTGATTGTCATGATTTTCATGAACATGACATGACTTCAAGCCCTTGTTCGTCATCGGCTTTTGCGGATTGCCGGTTCGCGCGCCGAAAAGCTGTGATAGTGCAGGCGTCATGGAGGATCTCACGCCCCTTCGCGACGTCGGCATCGCGTTCGCGCTCGGCCTGCTCGTCGGCGTCGAGCGCGGCTGGAGCGCGCGCGGCGAGCGGGCGGGCGGGCGCGTTGCGGGCTTCCGCACGTTCGGCCTGCTCGGCCTGCTCGGCGGCATCGCCGGGATCGCGCTGGAGGCCGGCCACGGCGTGCTGGCGACGCTGCTTGCCGTCCTTGCCGGGATCGCGCTTCTGGCGGGCTACTGGCGCGACATGGCGCAGGACGGCAACGTCAGCGCCACCACCACGATCGCCGGGCTCATCACGCTCGCGCTCGGGATGCTGACGACCACGGGCAACGTGCTCATCGCCCTCGTCTGCACCGGCGTCATGGTGCTGCTGCTCTCGATGCGGGACGAGCTTCACGCATGGATTCGCGGCCTCACCGCAGCCGAGATGAAGGCGGTGGCACGCTTCGCGCTCGTCTCCATCGTCGTCTGGCCGTTGCTCCCCGATGCCGCCTACGGCCCCTACGACGCGTGGAACCCGCGCAGCATCTGGCTGGTCGTCGTGCTCGTCTCCGGCCTGTCGTTCGTCGGCTACGTCGCGGCGAAGCGCTTCGGCGAGGTGCGCGGCACGCTCGCCACGGCGGCGGCGGGCGCGCTCGTCTCCTCCACCGCCGCCACGGCCTCGCTCGCCCGGCGTCTCGCGGAGGGCGACGATCCCCCTGCCCCGGCCATTGCGGGCATCGCGCTCGCGGGCGCGGTGATGATGGCGCGCACGATCGTCCTCGCCGCGCTCGTCGCCGGTTTCGTCGTGCCGACGCTGGCATGGATCGCCGTGCCGGGTGCGATCGCAGCGCTCGCCGCCACGGCGTTCGTCATGCGGCACAACAGGCACGCGCCCTCGCGCGCCGCGCCGATGACGTCGCACAACCCCTTCGACATCCTGCCCGCGCTCGGCTTCGCCGCGCTCATCGCGGGCGCCGCGCTGTTCGCGCGCTGGGCGGAGGCGCGCTACGGCGACGCCGGGCTCGGCGTCATCATCGCGCTCACCGGCGCCTTCGACGTCGACGCGGCGACGGTGACGCTCGGCGCGCTGCCGACGGGCAGCCTCGATCCCGTCACGGCGGGCGCGGTGCTCGGCATCCCCGTCCTCCTCAACACCGCGTTCAAGGCGACGATCTGCATCGGCCTTGCCGGATGGCGGAAGGGCTGGGCGGCCGCCGCGACGCTGATGTTCAGCTTCCTCGCCGGCGCCGCCGGTCTCGCGGCGCTCGTTATCGCGCGCTAGCGACCTGCGGCGGCTGCACCGTCGCGTCGGTGATGAGCTTCCGCGCCTCGGCGATCGCTGCGGCTTCCTTCAGCTTGCCGCCGTTCACCTCGCCTGCGATCTCCAGCAGGCGTCCCGAGATCACGGTGCCGGTCTCGGCCTTCTCGGTCACGTGGATGCCGCCGCGCTTCGCCGCGACCTCGTCCCACACGCTGCGGACCGCCGCCCAGTAGGCTTTCGTGTTCGCCCAGTAATCGTCGGCAGCCTTCACGTTGTAGCCGTCGAACTTCGTGTAGGTGTTCAGCACGTACTCCTGCACGATCGGGCGCAGCTTGCCCGCGTCCTCGGCCATCTTGATGTTGTCCTGCCAGTGAATCCAGCCCGTGGGCGTCGGCTGGTGGCGGTTGATCGAATAATAGCGGTCGTAGACCGGGTTCCGGATCGCGTCGCGGCGGGCGAGCGGCCG
>JACFNY010000316.1:1189-2963 GCA_019454625.1 Sphingomonadaceae bacterium | reverse complement strand
ACGGCATTGCCGACGCACCGCCGCGCGGCGGGCTGCTGCTTCCGTTCCCGCACATGGCGAGCGGGCCTTCGGCAAGCCCCTGAAAAGCCCCGGAGAGCGCGCCCTGCCGCCCCTCCCCGCCGCCCGGGAAAATTGAGTGTCTCCCGTCATTGTTCTCCGGGCGATGGAAACCAAGAATTGGCGCACATCTTGTCCGGCACGTGCGAATGACAGCAGCGGCCGGGGTATAACTTTTGGGGGAGGACACCATCTGATGATCGCACACCCGTTCACTGCCCGTCCGTTCATGGCACGTCCGTTCATGGCCCGCCGCACGCTTTCGCTCTGCCTCGGCGCGTCCATTCTCGGCGGCCTCGCGGCGCCGACCGCCGCGTGGGCCGAGGCGGCGCCCGACGCGGAGGAGTCCGCCGGGCTCGCCGAGATCGTCGTGGTGGCGCGCAAGCGCGAGGAGCGGCTTCAGGACACGCCGATCGCCATCACGGCGCTGGGCGGCGAGGACCTGACCGCGCGCGGCGCGAGCGCGCTCGCCGACGTGGCAGGCTTCGTGCCGAACGTCTCCATGTACACGGCCGCCGGCGGCAGCGGCGGCGGCGCGAACCTTTCCGTGTTCATCCGCGGCGTCGGGCAGAGCGAGTTCCTGTTCACGGTGGACCCCGGCGTCGGCGTCTACGTGGACGGCGTCTATTATCCGCGTTCGGTGGGCAGCACGTTCGACCTGCTCGACGTCGAGCGCGTCGAGGTGCTGCGCGGCCCGCAGGGGACGCTGTTCGGCAAGAACACGATCGGCGGCGCGGTGAACGTCACCTCGGCCAAGCCCGACGGCCAGACCCGCGGCTTCATCGAGGTGACGACAGGCCGCTTCAACCGCATCGACCTGCGCGGCTCGTTCGAGACCGCGCTCGTCCCCGATCAGGTGGCGATGAAGCTGTCCGTCTCGTCGCAGAACCGCGACGGCTACGGCAAGCGCGTCGACTACTTCACCGGCGAGACCGTCTCCCGCCCCGGCGACATCGGCCAGACGGCGGCGCGGCTCGACCTGCGCTTCACGCCGTCGAGCGACGTCACCGTCGACATCGCCGCGGACTATTCGCGCTGGCGGCAGGAGGCGGTGCCCGAAAAGCTGCTGTCCTTCGATCAGGACGTCTCGCTGGTCGCGACCCTGTGGAACATCTTCGTCGCCTCGCCGATACCGATGTCGACGGACTTCATGTCGTCCAAGCCCTTCACCACCTTCGGCACCGGGCCCAACCGCAACGACCTCGACATGTGGGGCGTTTCGGGAACCATCAACTGGGACATGAACGACGCCATCGCGCTCAAGTCGGTCACCGCCTATCGCCACATGAAGGCGCATTTCGGCCGGGACGGCGACGGCGGGCCGGTGGATTACATCGCCACCGACAACCGGCAGCGGCAGCACCAGTTCAGCCAGGAGATCCAGCTTGTCGGCACGTCCGCGGACGACCGGCTGAAATGGGTCGTGGGCGGCTTCTACTTCGACGAATACGGGCGCGACACCAACAACGTCATTCTCGCGTCCGGATTTTTCAACGCGTTCGAGGGCCTGCCGGGACCGATCGACGGCTCTCCGGCGGAAGCGCCCACCGCGCCCGGCGGCACCGGCAACCCGATCAACATCGCGCTCGATCTCGACTTCGACGTCTTCAACAAGATCCGCATCAAGAGCTACGCCGCCTTCGGACAGGCGACCTACGCGCTCGCCGACGACCTGAACCTGACGGTCGGCGCGCGCTACACGCACGAGAGCAAGGAC
>JACFNY010000316.1:0-1179 GCA_019454625.1 Sphingomonadaceae bacterium | reverse complement strand
GTGCCGATCATCCCGCTGACGACCGTGGGCAAGAGCTGGGATTCGTTCACGCCGATGGCGTCGATCGACTATCGCTTCTCGCCGCAGTTCATGGCCTATGCCTCGGTGTCGCGCGGCTTCAAGAGCGGCGGCTTCAACGGCCGCCCGACCGTGGACAACACGCCGCCGGTGCCCTTCAATCCCGAGGAGGTCACCGCCTACGAGCTCGGTTTCAAGTCCGACCTGCTCGGCCGGATGCTGCGCTTCAACGTCGCCGCCTACTGGAACGACTACACCGACATCCAGCTTTCGCGCGTGAAGGCCAACGAGGCCGGCGTGCTCGTGCTCGACCTCGGCAACGCGGGCGACGCCGAGGTGAAGGGCTTCGAGCTGGAGTTGCAGGCGCAGCCGACCCCCGCCCTCCAGCTTTCGGCCGGGCTCGGCTACACGGATTTCAAATACACCAGCCTCGCGGCCGGGGTGAGCGACATCACGCTCGACACGCATCAGCCCTTCGTCCCGAAATGGACGGGCAACGCGAGCATCGTCTACACGGTGCCGGTGGGCACAAACAGCAACCTCTCCTTCCGCGGCGACCTGACGTACAAGAGCCGCACCTATCTCGATCCTACCAACGTCGCGACGCTCGTGCAGGACGGCTTCGCGCTGATCAACACGCGGATCACCTGGGCGAACGACGACCTCGGCCTCGAGATCGCCGGTTTCGTCACCAACCTGACGAACAAGGCCTATCTCGGCGGCGGCGTCTCCGCGGAAACCAGCTTCGGCCACACCGAAGGCTATTACGGGCGGCCGCGCGAGTGGGGGCTTTCGGTGAAGAAGCGCTTCTAGGGAGGGGCGCACGATGACCGGACTCGATCCCGATGTGGCGGCGCTTCTGGACACCATGCGGGCTTCGGGCGCGCCGCCGCTCTGGACCCTGC
The DNA here is from genome assembly GCA_019454625.1 of Sphingomonadaceae bacterium. Lineage (GTDB taxonomy): Bacteria > Pseudomonadota > Alphaproteobacteria > Sphingomonadales > Sphingomonadaceae > Sphingosinicella. The sequence goes on along the minus strand of JACFNY010000316.1, from coordinate 256 downwards.
CCGTCGCCGAGGCGCGCCGACAGCTTTCCGCCGCGACCGCCCAGATGGCGCCGGAAGCGCCGGAGGTCGACAGCCGGGACCTGAGCATCCCGGGAGACGGGACGGATGTCGCCGTTCGCGTGTACGGCGACGCGGACGCACAGGGGCCGATGCTGCTGCTGATCCACGGCGGCGGCTGGGCGCTCGGCGGGATCGAAACGCACGACGCGATCGCGCGGGCGGTCTCGGCGGGCGCGGATGCGACGGTGGTGTCGGT
>JACFNY010000315.1:311-2968 GCA_019454625.1 Sphingomonadaceae bacterium | reverse complement strand
GCGCCATAAGGTGGCCCACAACACATGCCAAGTCCTGATCCGCAATCGCGGCGGGCGTCCGGGGTCGCGTGAAGCTGAAATCGAGGCGATTCATATGCCTCAGGTCGTCCGCGTACTGACCGAGCCCTTGCGTCGCTAGGTCGTGCGCCAGCCCGTCTTTGTCAAGATCGTGATTGCGCGAAATCGCCGAGAAAATCGCCGATCTCAGGCGGGCGAGGTCCGGGTCGGCGATATGGAGGTGGGAAACCGCCTCGCCGTGGACGTCGGCAAGGTGCGGGTGGGTGAGCAGGCCCACGAAAACCGCGCGCGTTTCGAGCTCGACGGGGGTGAGCACGACACGCGCCTTCGCTTCCCGCGATGCGCCGCGCATGGCGGGCATGAACCGGTCCTGCCGCCGCGCCCGGAAGATCGCGTCGAAGCGGTCGCGGAACTCGCTCTGGTAGAGCGAGGCGACGGTCTGGTTCTCGATGGCGCGGGCGTGCTCGAACAAGCGCTGACGGACGGCGGCGCGGCGTTCGGGCGTATTCGTGTCCACACCCTCGGTCTCGGCCTTCCAGAGCGTGTCGATGAGGCTCGCGGCACCGTTCACGAGGTCGGTGAACGCGGCAAGCCCGCGCGCCTTCGCGAAATCGTCGGGGTCCTGCCCCTGCGGCATGGTGACGAAGCGCAGCGACTTTCCCGGCTCAAGCAGGGGGAGGGCGCGCATCGCGGCCCTGAGCGCGGCGCGGCGCCCGGCGGCGTCGCCGTCGAAACACAGCACCGGCTCCGGCGCGACGCGCCACAGCAGCTTCATCTGGTCCTCGGTGAGCGCGGTGCCCATCGGCGCGACGGCCTCCGCGAAGCCGACCTGCGCGAGGCCGATCACGTCCATATAGCCTTCGACGACCACGATGCGCCCCGACTTGCGCGCGGCGGGACCGGCCTTGTCGAGGTTGTAGAGCAGGCGGCCCTTGTCGAAGAGCGGCGTGTCCGGCGAGTTCAGGTACTTGGGCTCGCCCGCGCCGATGATGCGCCCGCCGAAGCCCGCGATGCGCCCGCGCGGATCGCGGATCGGGAACATCAGCCGCCCGCGGAAGCGGTCGTAAGGCTCGCGCGCCTCCGCCTCGATGACGAGGCCGACCTCGATCAGCTTTCGGATGTCGATGTCGCAGAGCGCGGCCTTGAGCGCGCCGCGACTGTCGGGCGCGTAGCCGAGGCCGAACGCCTCCACGGTCGCCGGTTTCAGGCCGCGCTTCTCGATATAGGCGCGCGCGTCCGCGCCGCCGAGGCCCATGAGCTGCTGGCGGAACCAGTCGTTCGCGGCGGCGGTGACGTCATGAAGTCCCGCGGCGGCCTTCGCCTTCGCGCGCGCCTCCGGGTTCTCCTCGGGCATCTCCAGCCCGGCCTCCGCCGCGAGGCCCGCAACGGCGTCCCGGAAGCTGAGGCCTTCCTGCTCCACCACGAAGCGGATGACGTCGCCGTGCGCGCCGCAGCCGAAGCAGTGGTAGAAGGCCTTGTCGTCGTTGACGTAGAAGCTCGGCGTCTTCTCGTTGTGGAAGGGGCAGCACCCCTTCATCTCCCGCCCGGCGCGCAGCAGCTTCACCCGGCGCGCCACCACGGACGACAGGCTCACCCGGCTCCTGATCTCGTCGAGGAATTGCGGGGGGATGGACATGAGGGCGGGGCTATCCCGCCAGCGCGGCTTTGACGACTCCGCTGACCGTGCCCATGTCGATCTGCCCGGCGTGACGCGCCTTCACCTCGGCCATGACGCGGCCCATGTCCTTGGGGCCGGCGGCGCCGATCTCGCCGACAATGGCTGCGACGGCGGCCTTCACCTCGTCCGGACCCATCATCGCGGGAAGGAAGGACTCGATGACGGCAAGCTCGGCCTTCTCCTGCGCGGCAAGCTCGGTGCGGCCGCCCTGCTCGAACATGGTGATGGATTCACGGCGCTGCTTCGCCATCTTCTGGAGTACGTCGACGACGGTGACGTCATCGTCGGGCACGGATTTCGCGGTGCGCAGCTCGATGTCGCGGTCCTTCAGCTTCGCGAGGATCAGGCGCACCGCCGCCAGCCGGTCCTTCTCGCCTGCCTTCATGGCCGCCACCTGCGCCGCCTTGATGTCGTCGCGAATCATGCTTTTCTTCCCTTTGAGAGCAAGCGCCTCGTCTAGCCCCCAAAAACGTAAAAGAATAGATTGACGCTCCGGGACCGCCCCAATAGCTAGGCGCCTTAGCCATAAAGCACCAAACCAGATTCGAAGGGGCCAGACCACGTGTCCGACGCCAAACCCGCGCGCGCACCCAAAGGAGCCACGGGGGTCTTGATTCTCGCGGACGGCACGGTGATCTGGGGGCGCGGTTTCGGCGCCGAGGGCCATGCCGTCGGCGAGGTCTGCTTCAACACCGCGATGACCGGCTATCAGGAGGTAATGACCGACCCCTCCTACGCCGGGCAGATCGTCACCTTCACCTTCCCGCACATCGGCAACGTCGGCGCCAACGCCGAGGACGTCGAGGCGGACACGCCCGCCGCCGTCGGCTGCGTGGTGCGGCAGGACGTGACGGCGCCCAGCAACTTCCGCAGCCTCGAAGGCTTCGATGCGTGGATGAAGCGCAAGGGGCGGGTGGGGCTGTCGGGCGCGGCGCCCCGCGCGGACGGGGAATGGATATGA
>JACFNY010000315.1:0-301 GCA_019454625.1 Sphingomonadaceae bacterium | reverse complement strand
CGCGCCGAACGCGGTTATGGCGCACAGCCCTTCCAGCACGTTCGACCTCGACGCGCTGCTCGCCGAGGCGAAGGCATGGCCGGGCCTCGAGGGCATGGACCTCGCCAAGGGCGTGACGCGGGACGCCCGCGAGGACTGGTCCGGCGGGCCGTGGCATCTCGGGCAGGGCTACGGCGAAAGCGGGGGAGAGGGCAGGCCGCACGTCGTCGCCATCGACTACGGCGCCAAGAACAACATCCTCAGGAACCTGACGGCGGCGGGCGCGAGCGTCACGGTCGTGCCCGCGACGGCGACCTTCGAG
>JACFNY010000314.1 GCA_019454625.1 Sphingomonadaceae bacterium | reverse complement strand
GTGACCTTCGCGGTCTCCTGGCGCACCTGCCGCACGAACGTGCCCGGATTGGTCATCTTAGCCATCTAACGCGCTCATTTCCCAAACAAAAACAGCCGACCGGCCGCGCCCTTCTCTTCCGGGCGGCGCCGGTTGACTGGTGAACCTCTACTCGTTCCCGAACCCCAAATCCGCTCGCCTATCGGAGACTGGCAGGAGTGGAGGGACTCGAACCCACGGCCCTCGGTTTTGGAGACCGATGCTCTACCAACTGAGCTACACTCCTAGAGCCCGGGAGCCGCGTCTATAATCGGGGGCCTTCCCGCGCGCAAGTCCCGTCGTCTCGGACCCGCGGGGTTGATCCCGGGGCCGTCCTTTGCCCACAATGGGGGAACCCGAGGCAACCGAAGGACGTTCTTCATCCCGCATCGCATGGGCATCGATTCCTCAGAAGAAACATTCGGCGCAAAGACGTTCAGGACCGGGACGTGCAAGGCCGGGACGCTCAGGGCCGGGACGCTCAGGGCCGAGACGCTCAGCGCCGCCACGCCGACGCTGCCGACGCCGCCCCTGCCCGGGACCATCGCGCGCCTTTCGATCTTCCTCGATTTCGACGGTACGCTCGTCGAGCTTGCGCCCACGCCCGACGCCATCCGCGTCGCCCCCGGCCTTTCCCCGATGCTGGAGCGTCTCGCGGTGCATCTGGAGGGGCGCCTCGCCGTGGTCAGCGGGCGGGCGCTTGCGGACCTCGACCGGTATCTCGGCACGCGCCGCATCACGCTTTCCGGCTCGCACGGCGGCGAACTCCGTCTCGCCGCGGCGGACGCGGACGCTCCGCCCGGCTCGGCCTTCCCTGAGCAGGCGCATCTGGAAGCCGGCGCCTTCGCCGACGCGCACGGCCTGCTCCTCGAAACCAAGCCGCTCGGCTTCGCCTTCCACTACCGGCAGGCGCCCCGCGCGGGCGCAGCCGTGGAGGCTTTCGCGCGGCAGCTCGGCACGCGCTACGGGCTCCAGATGAAGTCCGGCAAGATGGTCGCCGAGCTGATGCCGCCGGGCATCGACAAGGGCGGCATCGTTGCGGCGCTGATGGCGACGCCCGGCTTCCGGGGCAGCACTCCCGTCTTCATCGGGGACGACGTGACGGACGAGGACGGCTTCCGGGCCGCCGCCGCGCACGGCGGCTTCGGCGTCCTCGTCGGCGAACCCGGCGGCGAACCCGGCGGCGAGCGTGCGGAGACCGCCGCGACGGCACGCCTCGCCGATGTGAACGACGTTCACAACTGGCTGGCCGGCCTATGAGCAGCCTCGAACTCTGGCCCGTCGGCAACTGTCAGGTCAGCGGCCTCGTCGACACCGCCGGGCGGCTCGTCTGGGGCTGCGTGCCGCGCGTCGACGGCGATCCCGCCTTCTGCGCGCTCCTCAACAATGATCCCGGCGGCGACGCGGACGGCGCTTGGGCGATCTCGCTCGAAGGGCAGGTCTCGGCCCGGCAGGCGTACCGGCGCAATACGCCGATCCTCGTGACGCGGCTCGAGGACGCGCATGGCGGCGCGATCGAGATCATCGACTTCTGCCCGCGCTTCGAACGCACCGGGCGCATGTACCGTCCGGTCGCATGGGTCCGCGTCGTGCGCCCCGTCGCCGGCTCCCCGCGCCTTCGCATCCACCTCGCGCCGATGCGCGGCTACGGCCGCGAGCGGGCGCCGCGCACCAACGGCACCAACCATGTCCGCTACCTGCTCGGCGACCAGACGCTGCGCCTGACGACCGACGCGCCGGTCGGCTACGTGCTCGACGGCCGCCCGTTCCGGCTGGAACGGGCGCTGCACTTCTTCCTCGGGCCGGACGAGCCCTTCGCGGGCAATGTCGCCGACGAGGTGCGGGCGATGCTCGACCGCACCGAGACCTACTGGATGCACTGGGTGCGCGGCCTCGCGACGCCGCTCGAATGGCAGGACCACGTGATCCGCGCCGCGATCGCGCTGAAGCTCTGCCAGCACGAGGAGACGGGCGCCATCGTCGCCGCGCTCACCACCTCGATTCCCGAGGCGGCGGGCTCGGGGCGCAACTGGGACTACCGCTACTGCTGGATCCGCGACGCCTACTACACCGTGCAGGCGCTGAACCGCCTCGGCGCGCTCGACGTGCTCGAAAAATACCTCGCCTACCTCCGCAACATCGTCGATGCCGCCGACGGCCACATCCAGCCGCTCTACGGCGTCTCCGGCGAGCGGACGCTGGACGAGACGGTCGCCGGGGGCCTCGCGGGCTATCGCGGCATGGGGCCGGTGCGCGTCGGCAACGCCGCCTACACGCAGGTCCAGCACGACGTCTACGGCCAGATCGTGCTGCCCAACATCCAGGCGTTCGTGGACCGCCGCCTGCTCCGGACGGCGAACCTCGACGACTTCCACAGCCTCGAGCACGTCGGCGAGATGGCGTGGGCACGGCACGACACGCCCGATGCCGGGCTCTGGGAGTACCGCACCCGCACCGCCGTCCACACCTACAGCGCGGTGATGAGCTGGGCGGCGTGCGACCGGCTGGAGAACGCGGCCCGCATCCTCGGGCTCATCGAGCGGGAGCGGCACTGGCGCGGCCGCGCCGCCGCCATCCGCGAGGCCATCGAGACGCGCGCGTGGTCGGAAGGCGCCGGGCACTTCGGCGCGTCGTTCGGCGGGGAGGAGCTCGACGCCAGCCTGCTCCAGCTCGTCGACCTGCGCTTCCTGCCCGCGGACGACCCGCGCATGGCGGCGACCTTCGCCGCCGCCGAGAAGGCGCTGCGGCGCGGCGAGCACATGCTGCGCTACGACAGCGAGGACGATTTCGGAAAGCCCGAGACCGCCTTCAACATCTGCACGTTCTGGCTGATCGAGGCGCTTTGCCTGCACGGGCGATGCGACGAGGCCCGCGCGCTTTTCGAACGGATGCTCGGCCACGCCACCGACGCGGGCCTGCTGTCGGAGGACATGGACTTCGAGACCGGCGAGCTGTGGGGGAACTATCCGCAGACCTATTCGCTG
>JACFNY010000313.1 GCA_019454625.1 Sphingomonadaceae bacterium | reverse complement strand
GGGCATGGGCGGCAAGTTCCAGGCTTTCGCCGACGGCGCCAACGAGTTCAATGTGCCCAAGGCCCTCGGCAAGCGGATGCTGCCGAATTTCTGGGCCGCCATGCACTGGTACTATGGCGGCTACCAGGACAATCCGCTCGGCAAGAAGCTCTACGAGGACTATGTCGCGAAGACCGGCGACACATTGCCGATCGGCTATGTCGAGCAGGGGCATGCCGCCGTGCTCGCCTATGCCGATGCGATCAGGGCGGCCGGCTCCAGCGCCGGCCCCGCGGTGGTGAAGGCGCTGGAGGGAATGACCTTCGATACGGCCAAGGGCAAGCGCACCTTCCGCAAGGAAGATCATCAGGCGATTCTCGATGTCAACTTCATTACCTTTGGTGTGGACGACAGCGAGCAGGGATGGACAGTATCGAAGTTCGTCAGGATTCCCGGTGAGGAGGTGATCGAGCCGCCGTCGCCGGGGGCGGTCCTGGAGTTCAAGTTCAAATAGGGGCATTTAAGGAATGCGGAAGGATGTGAGCGGCTGGTCGCTTCGCTGGGATGAAGAACGGGCGCGCCGGCTCAAGGCCGAGGGCGCCTGGGCGGACAAGACGATCGCGGACCATGCTCGCGCGTTGCTGGAGGAGGATCCGGAGCGGATCCTCGTCATCGACCGCGAGCAGGCGTTCAGCGTCGCCGACCTTCACGCCGAGGCGGAACGGCTTGCCCGTGCGCTGGTGCAGCGCGGCTACCGCCCCGGTGACACGATCTCCTTCCAGTTGCCCAACTGGCACGAAGCCGTCGTGATCAGCCTCGCCGCCACCATGGCGGGGCTGGTCGTCCACCCGCTGGTGCCGATCTATCGCGACCTCGAAGTCGCCTTCATGCTGAACGACAGCCGCAGCCGGCTGATCTTCATCCCCGGCAGCTTCCGCAACCACGACTATCGGGAGATGATGGGTCGCATCGCGCCAAACCTCGAACGCCCGGTCGAGGTGGTGGTTGTTCGCGACGAGGCCGGCGGCTTTGCGGGCTACGGCGATCTGCTTGGCGAAGCGCGATCGGATACGCCGCTCCCGGGCGCCGGCCCGGACGCGGTGAAGCTGATCATGTACACCTCCGGCACCACGGGGCGCGCCAAGGGGGTGCTGCATACGCACAACAGCCTGCAGGCGGAGAACCGGGCGCGCATCACGCATCTGGGTCTCGCCAAGGGCGAGGTGATGTTCAATCCCTCACCCGTCACCCATGTGACCGGAATGCTCTATTCGCTATGCCTGCCGTTCACTGCCGGCATCACCACGGTCATGCTCGATGTGTGGGACCCGGAACTCGCGCTCGACATGATGCGCCGGCGCAAGGTGAACGGCATCGTCGCCGCCACCATCTTCCTCCAGGGTCTGGTCGAGGTTGCGAAGAAACAGGGCGAATCGCTTCCCGGCCTGCGTTTCTTCCTCTGTGGCGGCGCGCAGGTGCCGCCCGACCTGATCCGGGAGGCGGCGCAGGTGTTCTCCCGCTGCATTCCCTCGCGCATCTACGGTTCGACCGAAGTCCCGTGCATCACCGCCGGTGTCAACGCGCGGAGCCTGCTGGAGATGGGCGCGCAGTCGGACGGCCAGATCTGGCTCGCGGAGGCGCGGATCGTCGATCCGGTGACCGGCGGGCCGCTGCCGGCGGGTGAGGAAGGCGAGATCATCGCCCGCGCGCCGCAGACCTTCGTCGGCTACGCCCATGTCGAGGACAATGCGGACGCGTTCGACGCCGACGGCTTCTTCAGGATGGGAGACCTCGGTAGGATCGTGGACGACGAATTCATCGTCGTGACCGGGCGCAAGAAGGACCTGATCATCCGCGCGGGCGAGAACATCAGCCCGAAGGAGATCGAGGACATCCTGTTCAACCATCCGGCCATCGCCGACATCGCGATCGTGGCCATGCCCAATGCCCGCACGGGCGAGGCGGCCTGCGCCTTCGTGATCCCGCGCGCGGGCGCGACGATCGACCTGCCGGAAATCGCGCGGTACCTGACCGCGGCGGGAACCGCCAGGCAGAAGATCCCGGAACGGCTCGAAATCGTCGACGATCTGCCGCGCACCAGCGTCGGGAAGGTGCGCAAGGACATGTTGCGCCAGAAGGCGCGCGCGCTCGTGGAGGCGGAGACGCGATGACCGCTCGGGCACGTCTTGGCGGACGCCACATCGTCGTCACCGGGGCGGCATCGGGGATCGGCCGCGCGACCGCCGCGCTGTTCGCGCAGGAAGGCGCGCGGCTGGCGTTGCTCGACCGGAACCTCGAAGGCATGGCGGGCCTTGCGGGCGAGGCGATCGAGGTCGACGTCGCGGACGAAGCCTCGGTGGCCCGCGCGGCCGGGGAGGCCCATGCGCGGCTGGGGCGCATCGACGGGCTGGTCAATGCGGCCGGCATCTTTCCGGTCGCGAAGCTGGAGGATACGGATCTCGCGCTGTGGAACCAGACGCTCGCGGTCAATCTCACCGGGCCGTTCCTCGTCACGCGCGCTTTGCTTTCGCATCTTCGCGAAAGCGGCGGCGGCACGATCGTCAATCTCGGCTCGGCCTCGGCTATCGTGCCCTATCCGGAGCTGTCCGCCTATGGCGCCACCAAGGGCGGCATCGCGACGCTCTCCAAGGTCTGGGCGGCGGAGCTCGGCCCCTCGATCAGGGTCAACGTGGTCTGCCCGGGCATGACGCGCACGGGGATGGTGACCGGCTGGCATCCGGACCCCGATGCGCTCGCCGAGCGCGCGAAGGGCCTTTATGCGTGTCAGCGCATCGCCGAGCCGGAGGAAGTGGCGCGGCTCATCCTGTTCCTGACCTCGTCGGAATCGAGCTTCGTCACTGGCGCCACCTTCACGGTGGACGGCGGGCGGACCTACCACTAGAAAAACGAATTCGAATTCTAATTCTATATTTGTTGACACGGCCGCCCGCATTGCCTAGCTTCGCGGCAGATGGACGAGGCAAACGAAGAAGGGGGCCTTGCTGCGTTATGGACTTCAACTTC
>JACFNY010000312.1 GCA_019454625.1 Sphingomonadaceae bacterium | reverse complement strand
GGAGCCGCTCCGCCATCAGGGCTGAGGCTCGCCGCTGATCCACGCCGGCGCGTCGCTCGCCGGGAAGGATTCGATCGAGGCCTCCTCCACCCGGTCCGGGACATGCCCGGTCCCGGTCGGCGCCTGCGCCCTCTCGGCGAGCAGGAAGGCGATCTCGGCGCCGACCCGCATGTCGTCCTCGGCGCCGAAGCTCTGCCGGCGCAGGCGCCCGGCCCGGTCGATCAGGATCAGGGTCGGCGTGCCCTGCATCGCATAGGCCGCCATCGTCCGGGGAATGGGGCCGGTCTCGGCGGGCATGTCCACGCCGATCGGAAAGGTGAGCCGGTATTCATGGATGAACACGGCGAGCGCCTCGGGCGTCATCACGGCGTGATGCTCGAAGACCGTGTGCAGCCCGATCACCGCGACCTGAGAGGGGTCGAACAGGCGCGCGATGCGCTGCGCCTGCGGCAGGCCGTTCTGCACGCAGCCGGGGCAGAGCATCTGGAAGGCGTGGAGGACGACGATGCGGCCCCGCAAATCGGCGAGGGCCAGCGGCCGGTCGCTGTTGAACCACCGGCTGGTCTGCCATTCAGGCGCGGGCCGGAACACGGGCACGGCCGGTCTCCTCCCGCTTCGCCGTCAACATGCCGCCAGCCCCTGGTCGAGACCGGCGATCAAGTCCTCCTCCGCTTCCAGCCCCACCGACAGGCGGAGTAGCCCGTCGCCGATCCCGGCGACCGCCCGCGCTTCCGCGCCCATGTCGGCATGGGTCATGGTGGCGGGATGCGCGACGAGACTCTCGACGCCGCCGAGCGACTCCGCCAGCGTGAACACACGCACGGCGGCGATGAAACGCCGCACGGCCGAGACGCCCCCGGCAAGGTCGAAGCTCAACATCGCGCCGAAGCCGGACTGCTGGCGCGCCGCGAGCGCATGGCCGGGATCGGCGGCGAGGCCGGGGTAATAGACCCGCGACACGGCAGGATGCCGCTCCAGGTGGGCGGCGACCGTCATCGCGTTTCGTTGTTGCCGGTCCATCCGGGCGAAGAGCGTGCGCAGGCCGCGCAGCGTCAGCCAGGCGTCGAACGGCGCCCCGGCGCTGCCGACGACGTTCGCCCACTGGCGAAGGTCCGCGATGTGCGCCGCATCGGCGGCGACCACCGCGCCGCCGATGACGTCGGAATGGCCGTTCAGGTACTTGGTGGTGGAATGGACGACATAGTCGGCGCCGAGCGTGATCGGACGTTGCAGCGCGGGCGACAGGAAGGTGTTGTCCACGGCGACCTCCGCGCCCGCATCCTTTGCCTTTGCCGAAAGCGCCGCGATGTCGACGACGCGCATCAGGGGGTTGCTGGGCGTCTCGATGAGGACGAGCGCGGGCACGTCCTCCAGCGCGGCGGCGAAGGCCGACGCGTCGCCCTGATCGACGAAGCGCAGCGACAGGTGCCCGCGCTCGGCGCGCGCCTTCAGGAGGCGCATGGTGCCGCCGTAGCAGTCGTGCGGAGCGAGCACGAGATCGTCGGGGCGCAGCCGCCCGACGAGAAGGTCGATGGCCGCCATGCCGCTCGACGTGATGACTGCGCCCGCGCCGCCCTCGAGTTCCGCGAGCGCCTCGGCGAGCAGGTCGCGGGTGGGGTTGCCGGCGCGGCCGTAATCGTATGTTCGCGGCTGCTCGTAGCCCGCGAACGTGTAGGTGCTCGACATGTAGAGCGGCGGGGACACCGCGCCGAACGCCGGGTCGAGCCCCACGCCGTGCGCCGCGGCGATCGTCTCGGGCTTGGGAAAGCGATCGTTCCGCTCAGTCATTGAAGAACCGCCCCTCCGTCACTTCGCGCACGATACCGGCGCGGATGGTGAAATCGCCGAACCGCTCGCCCGGCAGGCGGTCCTGTGCGTAGCGGCCGAGCACGTCGTCCAGCACCTCCAGGATCACCGGCTCGCCGATGTTCTCGCGCACCATGCGGTTGAGCCGCTGGCCGTGGAAACCGCCGCCGAGATAGAGATTATACTTGCCCGGCGCCCGTCCGGTAAGGCCGATCTCGGCGATGTAGGGCCGCGAGCAGCCGTTGGGGCAGCCGCTCATCCTGACGGTGATCGGTTCGCCCGAAAGGCCGTGCCGGGCGAGGATCGCCTCGACCCTACCGAGGAGACTGGGCAGGTAGCGCTCGCTTTCCGCCATGGCGAGGCCGCAGGTCGGGAAGGCGACGCAGGCGATCGCATTGCGGCGCAGCGTCGAGACGCGGTCCGCCTCCAGTCCGTGTCCGGCGAGCACGGCGTCGATGCCCGCCCGGTCGTCCTCGGCGACGCCCGCGATGATGACGTTCTGGTTGGGCGTCAGCCGCAGCGTGCCGCGATGGATGCGCGCGATGTCGCGGAGCGCGTCCAGCAGCTTCAGGTCGAGCCGCCCGTTCTCGATGAAGACGGTGCGGTGATGGCGGCCGTCCGGCGTCGCGTTCCAGCCGTAGCTGTCGCCGTTCGAGGTGAAGGCGAACGCACGTGCGTCCTCGAACGGCGCGCCCATGCGGCGCTCGATCTCGGCCTTGATCCAGTTGAGGCCCTTGTCGTCGATCGTGTACTTGAAGCGGGCGTGCTGGCGGTCCTTGCGGTCGCCGTAGTCGCGCTGCACGGCCATCACCGCGTCGGTGCAGGCGAGCAGGCGCTCCGTCGGCACGAAGCCGATGACGCTGGCGAGGCGCGGATAGGTTCCGGGCGCCTGATCGGTGCGGCCCATGCTGCCGCCGATGGCGACGTTGAACCCGTCGAGGCCGTCCGGCCCGCCGATGGCGATGTAGCCGACGTCCTGCGCGTAGACGTCGATGTCGTTGGAGGGCGGCAGCGCGAAGCCGATCTTGAACTTCCGCGGCATGTAGGTGCGCCCGTAGAACGGCTCCTCCGGCTCCGATCCCGCGACGCGCGCGTCGCCGTACCAGATCTCGTGATAGGCGCGGGTCTTCGGGATGACGTGGTCGCTCACCCGCTTCGCCGTCGCCGCGACCTCGGCATGGAAGGCGGAGGCCTGCGGATCGACCGTG
>JACFNY010000311.1 GCA_019454625.1 Sphingomonadaceae bacterium | reverse complement strand
TAGAGACCCCGGCTGCCTTCGCCGCCCGTCAGCAGCGCGCCGCCGCGCACGGCGACGATCCGGAGCGTCCGCGCCGACAGCGCCGTGATTGCGGCGGTGACGGCAGAGCGCCAGAGGTCGACGTCGGGTTCGCCGGGCGCGTCGCCCGTACCGGGGAGGTCCGGAAGCGCGCTGCCGATGCCGTGGTTCGCAAGCGCGCGGCCGATGTCCGCGAGGAGCCGTCGGGTGCGGTTCATCTCCTCGAACAGCGGCGGGACGATGAGGACGCACGGCCCGGTTTCGGGGCCGCGCAGCACGGTCGGCAGGTCGAACGGCCCGGCGCCCAGCAGTGTGAACCGGAACGGTTCCACCTAGGCGGCGGCCTTCCGTTCGACGAAGTCGACGAGATTGCCGAAGGTCGCGAAGAGCTCCGCGTCGATCTCGTCGTCGTCGATCACGATGCCGAAGCGGTCCTCGATCTCGGTGAGAAGGCCCGCGACCGCCATCGAATCGATCTCGGGCAGCGCGCCGAACAGCGGCGAGGCGGCGTCGAGCGCGGTGGCCGTCGCGGCGGGCACGCCCAGCACCTCGACGAGAATGCGCCGCATCCGGTCGGCGTGGGAAGCGGTGTCGGCGTTCATGTGCCCCCTGTTCGTATCGTTGTTTCCGGCCGGCGATATACTGGCCGTGCGCCGGGACGTAAATGTACGGAAGGATCGTCTCTAGCGTTCCCCGCCCAGCTTGCCCGTCCGGTAGTCTTCCGCGACGAACTTCAGGAGCTGTGACAGGTGCTGCACGTTCGAGACGCGCGGCTCCGGGTTCGGGACCGCGCCGAGCGGTAGCCCGTTTATGTAGATGTCGAAGCCGTTTGCGTTCGGCTCGGTCGGGTGTTGGGGCGCCCGGCTCACACCGAAGATCGGCAGGTTGTGCGGCGGCTTCGTATAGGAAACGGCAAGATCGTAGATGGCGCGCGTCGTTTGCGGATCGGCATAGGAGATGAGCACGATCCTGTGATCGCGCGAGCCGATGATCGCCAAGTCCTGGGCGGCGATCCAGCCGTCGTTCCGTGCCGTGACGTCGAGATAGCGGAGCGAGGTCTGCTGCGTATCCGCTGCGTCTTGCGCCTGTGCGGGGGCGAGGCCCGCCGCGACCGACAGGCAAAGGATCAGGGCGGGGATGCGCCAGCGGGATTTCATTCCTCGTCTCCGTTTTTCGGGGTGAACAGCGGGCAGGCGATCTGTGGCGGAATGCGCAGCCCGCCTTCGGCGCCCGGTTCGCGGGCGACGGCGAAGCATCCGCTGTCCGGGTCTTCAGCGGGAACGGAACCGGGCATCTTCGCGGTGGCAGCGATGGGACAGACGATCGGTGTGTGGAATACGGGCGGCAGGGTTCCGCAAGGAACGGGGGCTTGGACCGCAAGGGTGAGGGCGATGATCATGCGCCTGTCGTCCGCGTTCGCCGGTTATCTGGCGAGGATGGCATTGCGTTCCTGCGCGCCGTAGGTCCGGAAGGCGTTGAACGCGCGCTCGGCGAGCCCGGCGTCGGCGTGGTGGACGCCGTATCCGTAGACGCGGTCCCCGTTCAGGCTGAGCTCCACCATCGTGAAGGACCCGCACTGCTTCCATGCCGCGAGGTGCGGCTGCGGCTTCGGTTGCAAGGCGCCCGCCATCGCGACGACGCGAACCACGTAGTCCTGCACGGCGAATCCGCACGCGGGGCGGTTGCCGGTGCGCGCGGTGTGCAAGGTACGGCCTATACGCTTGCCGCCGTCGGCGAGGAACTGCGCCTCGCTCATCACGCCCTTCTGGCCGGCAGGTCCGACGAACTGCACCCGTGTGGCGACGTCGTAGACGATCAGGTTGTCGGGATCGTAGTGGCCGCCGAGTGGTTCGACCGGGAACACGGAGACTACGGTGATGCCCGGCAGCGCGCGCCCGTTCGATCCATCGGGATTGAGGGTACGGGTGTGGCCTCGATAGCCGGCTCCGGCCTCGGCATTGTAGGTGAAGGCGCGGCCGACGTCCTGCGCGTTGTATGGATTTTCCGGCGCGGGCCTTGCTGTGGCGGCGAGGTTGGAGTGGTCCGCGGCCCGCAGCGTCGCGCCCCGCTTCACGGCTTCCGCCTGCGCCTGCCGGAGCGTCATGCCGGGGCGGATGCCGAGCGCGTCCAGCGCCAGCAGATAGTCCACAGGCGCAACCTCGGTTGCGGATGCCGCGGACGCCTGCTGTTGCTGCTGGATATATTCTCGCCGCGAACGCGGCCCCGGCTGCGCGGGCGACTTCGCGCCCGGCGCTGTCGTGCCGCAGGCGGCCGCTATGGCTTTGCGCTCCTCGGTGGACTTGCCGACCATGCGGCAATCCTGCTGCGCCTGCGCGGATTCGGCTTGAAGGCCGAGGGCCGAAGCGACAACGACGAAGCTTGCAAGCGACCGGCGCATGATGCTGTTCCCCCTGGCAGTTTCGTCGTGCCCGACGCATGAGTGGATATACTGCGCCGACTTGCCGCGGTAAATGCGGCCGGAATCGGGGGCGAGATGGCGTTTTCGGATACGCTCAGAACATTGGGGCCGCTGACGAGCCTGTCCTACGCGCTCGGGCGTGCGGCGGCGCGGGTTCGGGGCGTTTCGTGGCATCGCTATGTCCTCATCGCCGTGCCGCTCTCCGGTATGCCGAAGATGCCGCGCGGCCATGTCGTGCGTGAACTTTCGGCAGACGCGCTCAAGACTTTGGTCATTGATGCGCCCCTAGACGTGCAGGCGGACCGGTTCGCACGCGGGCTCATCTGCCTCGGCGCGTTCGACGGCGAGGTGCTGGTCGGGGTCAACTGGCTGGCGCGGGGGCAATACGACGAGGACGAGGTGGACGTGCGGTTTCTGCTTCCCGACGACGCGGCATGGGACACGGGCCTGTGGATTCGCGAGGACCGGCGTCTCGGCCGCGCGTTCGCAGCGCTGTGGGCCGGGACGGGCGCGTGGCTGGCGGAGCGGGGCCTCGTGCGCTCGCTGAGCCGCATCGCCGACTATAATACGGGCTCGCT
>JACFNY010000310.1 GCA_019454625.1 Sphingomonadaceae bacterium | reverse complement strand
AGGGGTGACGCCGGCGACCCGTGCGGCCGCCCCGAGACTGTCGGGCCGGGCGCGGTTCAGCCGGTCGATCATCTCGTTGGAGAGACCGCCGACACTGGAGTAATCAAGGTCGCGCGGCAGATACAGCGCCTCGTCGCGCCGGAACGCGTCGATCTCGACCGACTGCCGCTCGAGATAGACCGCGTAGCGCGCATCGGTATGAAGCTGCTCGGCGTATCGGGGCGCGATGCCGGTCAGCTCCGGCCAAACCGCCTCGGCGTCGGCCCATGCGACTTCGGGAAACCGCAACCATTCGAACGCCGAGCGCGCGACGCCGTCTTGCCGCACGGCAAGGCCCTGACGCTGCAACCGGGCGGGCGAAGCGCGCGCCGTATCGAGCAACGCCTTTCCCTTCGCAAGGGCATCCGCCCGTTCCCGATAAAGGCGCGCGCGCGCTCCCCCGAGAAGCCCGAGCGCGATCGCCTTCTCCGAAAGCCGCTGGTCGGCATTGTCGGCGCGGAGGTGAAGGCGATACTCGGCGCGCGAGGTGAACATGCGATAGGGCTCGGTCACGCCCTGCGTGACGAGGTCGTCGATCATCACGCCGATATAGGACTCGGCGCGGTCGAACCCGGCCGGCTCGAGACCCAGCGCGGTCCGCGCGGCGTTCAGCCCCGCCACCAGCCCCTGCCCCGCAGCCTCCTCGTAGCCGGTCGTCCCGTTGATCTGCCCGGCGAAAAACAGGCGCGGGATCGCATGGAGTTCGAGCGTCCGCGACAGCGCACGCGGGTCGATATAGTCGTACTCGATCGCATAGCCCGGCCGCACGATCTCGACATGCTCCAGCCCGGCGAGCGTGCGAAGGAACGCCAGCTGCACATCGGCGGGAAACGACGTGGAAAGCCCGTTCGGATAGATGAGCGGATCGTCGAGGCCCTCCGGCTCGAGGAAGACCTGGTGCCCGTCCCGGTCCCCGAAACGCATCACCTTGTCCTCGATGGACGGGCAGTAGCGCGGGCCGGTGCCTTCGATGCGGCCGCTGTACACCGCACTGTCGTGGATGTTCTCGCGGATGATGTCATGCGTCGCGACGTTGGTACGGGTGATGCCGCAACCGAGCTGCGGGTTCATCGCCTTGCGCGTCGTCGCGGCGAAGAACGACGGCGTCTCGTCGCCGTCCTGCCAGTCCACCCGGGTCCAGTCGATGCTCCGACCGTCGAGGCGCGCGGGCGTGCCTGTCTTGAGACGCGCCATCGGCAATCCGAGATCGCGAAGGCGGCGGGCGAGCGCGACGGACGACGCCTCACCGACCCTGCCGCCTGCGCGGACATCACCGCCCACGTGAATGACGCCGCCGAGACAGGTTCCTGTCGCCAGCACGACCGTGCGCGCCGCGATCGTCGCGCCATCGGACAGCACGACGCCGGAAACCCCGCCGGTGTCCACGAGCAGGTCGTCGACGCGCGCTTCCAGAACGGCGAGACCCGCCTGCGCGTCGATCATCCGCTGCATCGCCCGTCGATAGAGCTTGCGGTCGGCCTGCGCGCGCGGACCCTGCACGGCGGGCCCCTTGCGGCGATTCAGCAGGCGGTACTGGATGGCGGCCGCGTCGGCGACTTCCGACATCGCCCCGCCCAGCGCGTCGATCTCCCGAACGATATGGCCTTTGCCGAGACCGCCGATAGCCGGGTTGCACGACATGACGCCGATGGTGTCGCGGCCGGGCGTCACGAGCAGCGTGCGCGCGCCGACCCGCGCAGCGGCCGCCGCCGCCTCGCAGCCGGCATGTCCGGCCCCGATCACGAGTACGTCGAATCGTTCCATGATGCGAGACGGACTATCCGAATCGGCGCTTCGTGTCGACGTGGTGTTTCACGTGAAACACTGAGGACAGAAATTGTGCCCGATGTTTCACGTGAAACATCATTTACCGATGCAGAAGCGTCCGAACACAATATCCAGTATGTCCTCGACCCCGACGCGGCCCGTCAGGCGGCCCAGCGAACGCATCGCGGCCCGCAAGGATTCGGCCCGAAGCACCACGTCATTCTCTCCGGCGGCCGTGCCCAGCGCATCCCTGCATTCCGCCAGCGCAGCCCTCTGACGCTCGTGCGTCACCAGCGCGTCCTGTCCTGACCCCGCCAGCTTTCGAGCATGATCGACGAGCAGCGCCTCCAGCGACGCAAGGCCCTCGCCAGTGATCGCCGACACGCGAAGCCGCTGCTCCTGCTCGTGCCCCTGCTCATGCCCCTGCCTCGGCGGATCGGGCCAAAGGTCCGCCTTCGACTCCACGACCACCGCCCCCGCGGGCACGTCCTCGTTCCGCCCTTCGGGACCGACGAGAAAGAAAACGAGGTCCGCCTCCCCGGCGCGGGCGCGGGCGCGCCGGACGCCTTCCGCTTCAATGGCGCCTTCCGTTTCGCGTAGGCCCGCCGTGTCGACAAGCGTCGCGGGAACGCCCCCGAGGTCGAGATGCACCTCGATGAGGTCGCGCGTCGTCCCGGCCTCCGGCGAAACGATCGCGACATCGCGCTTTGCCAGCGCGTTGATCAGGCTCGACTTCCCCGCGTTCGGCGCGCCGAGCAGGACGATCACGAGCCCCCGCCGCAACCGTTCGGCGAACCGGTAACGGGCCAGATGCCGGTCGATCTCCGCGCCGAGCGCCGCGATCACCGGGCCCTGATCGTCGACGAGCCGCGCGCTGACATCCTCCTCGTCCTCCCCGAAATCGAGCGCGGCCTCGGTTTCGGCAAGGACAGAAAGCAGCCGGGCGTGCCAGTCTTCGGCAAGCGCCTTCAATCCGCCCGACGCCTGCCGCAGCGCCTGCCGCCGCTGCGCCTCCGTCCCGGCGTCGATCAGGTCCGCGAGCCCCTCCGCCTGCGTCAGATCGAGCTTGCCGTTGTCGAACGCGCGGCGCGCGAATTCGCCGGGCTCCGCAGGGCGCAGGCCGTCCATCCCGCCGAGCGCTCTCAGCAGCGCCGCGACCACCGCCGGACCGCCCGTGACGTGCAGTTCGGCGACGTCCTCGCCCGTGAAGCT
>JACFNY010000309.1 GCA_019454625.1 Sphingomonadaceae bacterium | reverse complement strand
TGCCCCCGCGCTCCGACCGCCCCGTCGTGATCGCGCATCGCGGCGCCAGCGGCCTCCTTCCCGAACACACGATCGCGGCCTACACGCGCGCGATCGACGACGGCGCCGATTTCATCGAGCCCGACCTCGTCCCGACCCGCGACGGCGTGCTTGTCGCGCGGCATGAGAACGAGATTTCCGGAACCACCGACGTTGCCGCTCGCGCCGAGTTCGCGGATCGCAAAGTTGCCAAAGTTATCAACGGAACCGCTGTTACGGGGTGGTTCACCGAGAACTTCACACTTGCCGAACTGAAGACGCTGCGCGCCCGCGAGCGGCTTCCCGAACTGCGCGGCACGGCGAACGACGGCAGGTTCGAAATCCCGACGCTGGACGAGATCATCGCGCTCGCCAAGGCGCGCGGCGTCGGCATCTACCCGGAAACCAAGCATCCGTCCTACTTCGCCTCCATCGGCCTCCCCATCGAGGCGACGCTGGTGGCAGCACTGGGCGCGGCGGGCTGGCGCGATGCGGACGCGCCCGTGTTCATCCAGTCGTTCGAGGTAAACAACCTGAAGCGGCTGAAGGCGATGACGGGCGTCCGCCTCATCCAGCTGGTCGCGGCAGAGGGCGGACCGGCGGACGGCGCCCATGCGCGCTACGCTGACATGCTGACACCGGAAGGCCTGAAGGCGATCGCCGCCTATGCCGACGGTATCGGCCCCGAAAAGGCGCTGGTCATCCCGCGCAGCGCCGACGGCACGCTCGCAGCGCCGACCCGGCTCGTTGCCGACGCCCATGCCGCAGGGCTCAAGGTCCATCCGTGGACCTTCCGCGCCGAGAACTATTTCCTGCCCGCCGACCACCGGCAGGGCGAAGACCCGCGCGCGCACGGCGATCTCGCCCGAGAAATCCGCGCCTTCCTCGCCTCCGGGATCGACGGCCTGTTTAGCGACTTCACCGCCGAAGCCGTCGCGGCGCGGGACGACCGCTAGAGCAGGCTGCGCGATTCCGGAAGCGCGCAGCCCGCTCTATCTCTTTGTGGCCGCATCGTTCTTCGCGGGAAACCGGGTCCCGCTTTTCCGCACGATGCTCTAGGACCGGTCCCTGTCGAAGGGATTCTTGCCGCCCCTCAGCGTCAACCGGATCGGCACGCCGGTGAAGCCGAGGTCGTCGCGCAGCGAGTTGACGAGATAGCGGCGGTAGCTTTCCGGAAGCTCGGTGAGGCGGTTGCCGAAGATCACGAACGAGGGCGGGCGCGTGTTCACCTGCGTCACGTAGCGGAGCTTCAGGCGCTTGCCATCGGGCGCGGGCGGCGGGTTGCGCGCGGTCGCGCCCTCGAACCAGCGGTTGAGGCGGCTCGTCGGCACGCGGCGGCTCCACGCCTCGCGCTGCTCGAAGGCGACCTTGATGAGCGTATCGAGGCCCTTGCCGGTCATGCCCGAGACGGTGAGCAGCGGCACGCCCTTGATCTGCGAGAGCCCCTCCTCGAGCGCCTTGCGGACGCCCTGAAAGAGCCGCGACTGGTCTTCGGCCGCGTCCCACTTGTTGAGCGCGATGACGAGCGCGCGGCCCTCCTCGATCACCATGTCGGCGATGCGCAGGTCCTGCGCTTCGAGGCCGAGCGTCGCATCGAGCAGCAGCACGACGACCTCCGCGAAATCGACGGCGCGGCGCGTGTCGGCGACCGAGAGCTTCTCCAGCTTCTCCTGAACCTTCGCCTTCTTGCGGACGCCGGCCGTGTCGATCAGGCGCACGGGGCGGCCCTGCCAGCTCCATTCGATGGCGATGCTGTCGCGCGTGATCCCCGCTTCCGGGCCGGTGACGAGACGGTCCTGCCCGAGCAGCGTGTTGATGAGCGTGGACTTGCCCGCGTTCGGACGCCCGACGATGGCGAGCTTGAGCGGGCCTTCCGCCTCGCCGCCCTCCGGTCCTTCCTCGGCCGCCGCGACCGCGGCATCGACGTGAGGCGCAAGCGCCTCGAACAGGTCGGCGAGTCCCTCGCCGTGCTCGGCGGAAATGCCGACCGGCTCGCCGAAGCCGAGTTCGTAGGCTTCGAGGATGCCTGCATCGCCCGAGCGGCCTTCGGCCTTGTTGGCGACGAGCACCACGGGCACCTTCGCGGTGCGCAGCCAGTCCGCGAAGTGCCGGTCCATCGGCGTGAGGCCGGTGCGGGCGTCGATGACGAGCAGCGCCGCGGACGCATCCTCCAGCGCCGCCTCGGTCTGCGCGCGCATCCGCCCCGAAAGCGTGTCGGGCCCGGACTCCTCGAGGCCCGCCGTGTCGACGGCGATGAAATCGAGATCGAACAGCGTCGCGTCGCCCTCGCGGCGGTCGCGCGTCACGCCCGGCGTGTCGTCGACGAGCGCGATGCGCTTGCCGACGAGCCGGTTGAACAGCGTCGACTTGCCGACGTTCGGGCGCCCAATGATGACGACCTTGGGCTTCCTGCTGGCCATAGCCCTACCGGTAGGCGCTCAGGCGGCCGTCCTCGGAGAGGATGTAGAGCGTGTTGTCGGCGACCGCAGGTTCGAGGAAAATGTCCTTCCCCACCTCTTTCGTGGACAGCACGGTGCCGTCGGCCGGGGACACCGTGACGAGCTCGCCCTCGCTGTTGACGAGATAGAGACGGTCCGACGCCAGCACCGGTCCCTGCCAGATGATCGGGTTCTTGCGCTTCTTGACGTTGCGCCAGCGCTGGAGCTGCGTCACCCAGCGCACGCGGCCGTCCGCGCGACGCACGGCGACGAGCTCGCCGTCCACGGTCACCGCGAAGATATATTCGCCTGCGATCCACGGCATCGAGGTGCCCGCGAAATTGCGTTCCCAGACGCGCTGGCCGGTCGACAGGTCGAGCGCCACCATGCGGCCGCCGTGCCCGATCGCGTAGACGCGGCCCTCGTTGATGACCGCCGGGGCGTCGATGTCGCTGAGCGCGGCGAGCGAGGTGGTGGAGCCGGTGCGGTTCAGCGCGTCCTGCCAGACGCCGCGGCCGTTCTCGACGCGCTGGCGCCCGGCGCCTGTCGCCCGCCGGCGCCG
>JACFNY010000308.1 GCA_019454625.1 Sphingomonadaceae bacterium | reverse complement strand
CGATTCCGCGCCGTTTCGAATCCCGTGCGCTTCTGACGTCAGAGTGCGGATTCAAACTTAAGAAGCGCTGAACGCTGCGGTGGAAGGAAAGCCGATGGCGACGCCCGCCCCCATCGTCATCCCGGCGCAGGCCGGGATGACGGGAAGAGGAAACAGGTCGTTCCGCTCAGGCCGCCTTCTTCAGCTTCGCCGCGTTGCCGTAGAAAGTCTCGCCCTTCGCCGCCATGTCGCGCAGCAGTTGCGGCGGCGCGAAGCGTTCGCCGTACTGCTGCGTCAGCCGGTCGAGCGTGCGGACGACCTCGTCGAGACCGATCGTGTCCATCATGCTGAACGGCCCGCCGGTGTGCGGCATGAAGCCCCAGCCGAAGATCGCGCCGAGATCGCCGTCCTCGGGCGTCTCCAGCACGCCTTCGGCGAAGCAGCGCGCGCATTCGACGAGCTGGCGGTAGGCAAGCCGCGTCTTGACCTCTTGCGGAGCGGGCTGCTCGGCAGCCGGCTTCTGGCCGAAGGTCTTGCCGAGATCGGCCCACAGCGCCTTCTTGCCGTCTTCGGGATAGTCGTAATAGCCCTTGCCCGCCTTGCGGCCGAGACGGCCGAGCGCTACCATCTTCTCGATGACGTCGTCGGCCGCCGTCGCCTTGTAGGCGTCGCCGAGGTCCTTCTTCGTCTGCAGCATGACCTTGTGGCCAAGCTCGATCGAGACCTCGTCGAACACCGCGAGCGGCCCCACAGGCATACCCATCTGCCTGCCGATATTCTCGACGAGCGCGGGGTTCACGCCCTCGCCCACCATCACCGACCCCTCGGCGGTGTAGGTGCCGAAGCACCGCGACGTGTAGAAGCCGCGGCTGTCGTTGACGACGATCGGCGTCTTCCGGATCTGCGCGACGTAATCCAGAGCCTTCGCAATGGCTTCCGCCCCGGTCTTCTCACCGACGATGATCTCGACGAGCGGCATCTTGTCGACCGGCGAGAAGAAATGCACGCCGATGAAGTTCTCCGGCTTCGACCACGCCTTCGCAAGGCCGGTGATCGGCAGCGTCGAGGTGTTGGAGCCGAAGATCGTGTCGGCGCCCACCACGGCTTCCGTCTTCTCCGTCGTCTCCGCCTTGATGGCGCGGTCCTCGAACACCGCCTCGATGATGAAGTCGCAGCCCGCGAGGTCCGCGAAGTCGGTCGTCGGATGGATGCGGGCGAGGACCTCGTCCAGCTTCTCCTTGGGTAGCTTCTTCAGCTTGTCGGCGGTGTAGCTCTTGCCCTTCTCCGCCGCCTCGATGGTGCGGTCGAGCAGCACTACCTCGATGCCCGCGCGCGCCGAGACGAGCGCTATCCCTGCGCCCATCATGCCCGCGCCGAGCATACCGAGCTTTTTCGTCGGCATCTTCGCGACGTCCTTCGGACGCCGTGCGCCCTTCTCCGCCGCCTGCTTGTTGACGAACAGGCTGCGAACCATGTTGCCCGCCTGCGGATCGGCGACGACCTTGGCGAAATACTTGCTCTCGATGCGGATCGCGAGGTCCATCGGCACCTGCGACCCTTCATAGACCGCCGACAGGATCGCGCGCGGCGCGTTCATGTTGCCGTTCGTCATCTTCAGCACCATGCCGTTGCCGCCGACGAATGTCTGCACGAACGCCGGGTTGAACTGCCCGACGCCGCCGGGGAACTTGAAACCCTTCTGGTCCCACGGCTGCACGCCCTTGGTGGGGTTCGCCTTCACCCACGCCTTCGCCTTCGCGACGACCTCGCCCGCGGGCGCGATCTCGTTCACGACGCCGAAGCCGAGCGCCTCCTGCGGCGACATGGACTTGCCTTGCAGGAGATACATGGAAGCCGCCCGAATCCCCATCAGGCGCGGCAGGCGCTGCGTGCCGCCCGCGCCGGGGAACAGGCCGACGAGCACTTCCGGCAGGCCGAGCTGGAGCTTCGGATCGTCCGCGACGACGCGGTAGTGACAGGCGAGGCAGATTTCGAGTCCACCGCCGAGCGCGAGGCCGTTCACCGCGGCCGCCACCGGCTTGCCGCTCGTCTCCAGGCGCCGGAACAGCCCGTTCAGCGTGAACACGCTGTCGAACAGCCGCGCCATCTTCGATTTTCCGTCAGCCGCGGCCACGCCGCCCGACGAAAAGATGTCGCCCATGCCCTTGAGATCGGCGCCGGCCATGAAGCCGCTCGGCTTACCGCTGGTGATGACGGCGCCCTTGATGGCGTCGTCCTTCTCGATCATCGCGATCATCGTATCGAAGTCGCGCGTCAGCTCGGCGGTGATGACGTTCATCGACTGGCCGGGCACGTCGATGGTGAACAGCGCGATGCCGTCGACGTCGAGGTCGTACTTGATGGTTTCCATGGTCATGTCTTTCCCTCCGCCCGCTCAGACGCGCTCGATGATCGCCGCCGTGCCCATACCGGCGCCGACGCACAGGTTGACGAGCGCCGTGCCCTTGCCCGTGCGCTCCAGCTCGTCGAGCACGATGCCGACGATCATGGCGCCGGTCGCGCCGAGCGGGTGCCCCATGGCGATGGCGCCGCCGTTCACGTTCAGCTTGTCGTGCGAGATGTTCAGCGCCTGCATGTAGCGCAGCACCACGCTGGCGAAGGCCTCGTTCAGCTCGAAGAGGTCGATGTCCGACACCTCCATACCCGCGCGTTTCAGCACCTTGCGCGTCACGAACTCCGGCCCGGTCAGCATGATCGTCGGCTCGGAACCGATCGAGGCCATCGCGCGGATACGCGCGCGCGGCTTCATGCCGTATTTCGCGCCGATCTCCTTGTTGCCGAGCAGCACCGCGGCCGCGCCGTCGACGATGCCCGAGCTGTTGCCGGCATGGTGGACGTGGTTGATGCGCTCCACCTCGGGGTACTTCAGCAGCGCGACGGCATCGAAGCCGGGCATGGTTTCGCCCATGTCGGCGAAGCTCGGCTTCAGGCTGCCGAGCGACTGCATGTCGGCGTCGGGGCGCATGTGCTCGTCGTGGTCGAGCACGACCTCGCCGATCACGTCCTTCACCGGCACGATCGACTTCTTGAAGCGCCCTTC
>JACFNY010000307.1:1169-3053 GCA_019454625.1 Sphingomonadaceae bacterium | reverse complement strand
CGTGTGTGCCTCGCCTTCCGCGTAGTCGACGTTCGCGCGCAGCGTGTGCAGCGGAACGCGGCCCTCGCGGTACCATTCGGTGCGCGCGATCTCGGCGCCGCCGAGACGGCCCGAGCAGGTGATCCGGATGCCTTCCGCGCCGAGACGCAGCGCCGACTGCACCGCGCGCTTCATGGCGCGGCGGAACGCGACGCGGCGCACGAGCTGGTCGGCGACCGACTGCGCGACGAGCTTGGCGTCGACCTCGGGCTTCCTGATCTCGACGATGTTCAGCGACACCTCGCTCGACGTCATCGCGGCGAGCTGGCGGCGGAGCTTGTCGATGTCCGCGCCCTTCTTGCCGATGATAACGCCGGGACGCGCCGCATAGACCGACACGCGGCAGAGCTTCGCCGGACGCTCGATCACCACCTTCGAGATCGCCGCCTGCGGCAGCGTCTTCATCACGAAGTTGCGGATCTTGAGATCCTCGAGCAGCAGGCGGCCGTAATCGTCGCCGTCCGCGAACCAGCGGGAGTCCCAGGTCCGGTTGATCTGCAACCGGAGGCCGATGGGGGAAGTCTTGTGACCCATGCTTTACGCTCCTGCCTCTTCGTCCGCTTCGCGCACCACGATGCGGATGCGGCTGATCGGCTTCATGATCTTCGCCGAGCGGCCGCGCGCGCGCGGCGTCCAGCGCTTCATCGTGATCGACTTGCCGACGCTGGCTTCCTTCACCACGAGCGCATCGACGTCGAGATTGTGGTTGTTCTCCGCGTTCGCGATCGCCGAGGCGAGGACCTTGCGGACGTCGACCGCCATCGCCTTCGTGGAGAAGGAGAGGATGTTGAGCGCCTCGCCGGCCTTCTTGCCGCGAATGAGACCGGCGACGAGGTTCAGCTTGTAGGCCGAACCGCGAACGGTCGTCGCCACCGCGAGCGCCTCGCGCTCGCCGACGCGGCGGGGGTTTGCAGCCTTGCTCATCGCTTACCTCTTCGCCTTCTTGTCGGCGGTGTGGCCGTAGTACGTGCGCGTCGGCGCGAACTCGCCGAGCTTCATGCCCACCATGTCCTCGTTGACGGTCACCGGCACGAACTTCTTGCCGTTGTAGACGTTGAAGGTGAGGCCGACGAACTGCGGCAGGATCGTCGAGCGGCGCGACCAGGTCTTGATCGGCGCACGCGCACCGGAATCCTGGGCGGTCTCGGCCTTCTTCAGAAGGTGCAGGTCGACGAACGGACCCTTCCAGACGGAACGCGCCATGGCTTACCTCTTCTTCTTCGCGTGACGCGACCGGATGATCATCGCGTTCGACGCCTTCTTGCGGTTGCGCGTCTTCGCGCCCTTGGTCGGCTTGCCCCACGGCGTCACCGGATGACGGCCGCCCGAGGTGCGGCCCTCACCACCGCCGTGCGGGTGGTCGACCGGGTTCTTGGCGACGCCGCGCGTCAGCGGACGCTTGCCGAGCCAGCGGTTGCGTCCGGCCTTGGCGAGGTTCTGGTTCGAGTTGTCCGGGTTCGACACCGCGCCGACCGTCGCCATGCAATCCGCAGGGACGTAGCGCTGCTCGCCCGAACCGAGGCGAACGATCGCCATGCCGCGGTCGCGGCCGACGACCTGCACGTAGGTGCCTGCCGAGCGTGCGATCTGACCGCCCTTGCGGGGCTTCATCTCGACGTTGTGGACGATGGTGCCGACCGGCATCTGGCCGATCTCCATCGCGTTGCCCGGCTTCACGTCGGTCTTCTTGCCGGCGATGATGCTGTCGCCCACGGCAAGGCGCTGCGGCGCGAGGATGTAGGCGAGCTCGCCGTCCTCATACTTCACGAGCGCGATGAACGCAGTGCGGTTCGGGTCATACTCGATCCGCTCGACGACCGCCGTCACGTCCCACTTGCGACGCTT
>JACFNY010000307.1:0-1159 GCA_019454625.1 Sphingomonadaceae bacterium | reverse complement strand
GATGCGATAGCGCCGCTTGTGGCCGCCGCCGATGCCGCGCGCCGTCGCGTGGCCCTTGTTGTTGCGGCCGCCCGACTTGTGCAGGCCCTCGGTGAGCGCCTTGACGGGCTTGCCCTTGAAGAGCTGCGACTTGTCGACAAGGATGAGACCGCGGCGCGCCGCGCTCGTGGGGTTATAGGATTTGAGCGCCATGGCTTAGATTCCCGTGGTCACGTCGATCGACTCGCCTTCGGCGAGCGTCACGACGGCTTTCTTCGCATCGGAGCGGATGTAGCGCTGACCCTTCCAGCGCTTAGTCTTGCCCTTGGCGATGAGCGTGTTCACGCCCTTCACCTTGACATCGAACAGCGCTTCGACCGCCGCCTTGATGGCGGGCTTGGTCGCGGTCTTCGCGACGTGGAACACGACCTGGTTGTGCTCCGACACCTGCGTCGACTTCTCGGTGATGACCGGCGACAGGATCACGTCGTAGTGCTCCAGCGCGATCTCGGCCTTCTTCGCAGCCTTAGCCATTGAAGCGCGCCTCCAGCTTTTCGACCGCCGACGTCGTGAGGACGAGCGTGTCGTGATTGAGGATGTCGTAGACGTTCGCGCCGACGACCGGCAGCACGTCCACCTTGTAGAGGTTCGCGCAGGCAAGGCGGAAGTTCGCCGGCGTGTCGCCGTCGATGAACAGGCCGCTGGTGATGCCGAGCTTGCCGAGCTGCTCGCGCAGCGCCTTCGTCTTGGCATCCTTCAGCTCGAGGTCCTTGAGGACGATGAGCTTACCTTCCTTGGCCTTCGCCGACAACGCGGTCTTCAGGCCGAGGACGCGGATCTTCTTGTTGAGCGCCTGCTCGAACGAGCGGGCGCGCGGACCGTGCGCCTTGCCGCCGCCGATGAAGATCGGGGCGCGGCGGTTGCCGTGACGGGCCGTGCCGCCGCCCTTCTGGCGGCCGAACTTCTTGCCGGTGCGCGCGACGTCCGAACGCTCGCGGGCCGCGCGGGCATAGCCGCGACGGTTGGCGAGCTGCCAGTTGACGACGCGGTGCAGGATGTCGGCGCGAAGCTCGAGGCCGAAAATCTCGTCCTTGAGTTCGATGTCGCCGGCAGCCTTGGCATCGAGGGTCTGAACCTTGATCTTCATTTTCAGCCCTCCTGGCCTTCGGCGGTCTCGACC
>JACFNY010000306.1 GCA_019454625.1 Sphingomonadaceae bacterium | reverse complement strand
AGTGGGTTACGAACATGGCGACGCTTGAAAAGCTTCCGATCCTGCCGTCCGGTCATGCGAAGATGCAGGCCGAGCTGCAAAAGCTGAAGACGGTCGACCGTCCCGAGGTGGTGCAGGCCATCGAGGAGGCGCGCGCGCACGGCGACCTTTCCGAGAACGCCGAGTATCACGCCGCGAAGGAGCGCCAGGGCCAGATCGAGGCGCAGATCATCGAGCTGGAAGACCAGCTCGCCCGCGCGCAGGTGATCGACCCGACGACGCTTTCGGGCGACAAGGTCGTGTTCGGCGCCACCGTCGACCTGCTCGACGAGGACGACAAGAAGGTCGTCTACCAGATCGTCGGCCCCTACGAGGCCGATGCCAAGCAGGGCCGCATCTCGTACACGTCGCCGCTCGGCCGCGCGCTCATCGGGCGGCGCGTCGGCGAAGAGGTCGAGGTCTCGACCCCGTCCGGCGACAGGTACTACGAGATCGCCAAGCTCAGCTTCATCTGAAAGGCCTGATCGCGGTGGAAGCTGAACGCGTGGATCTCGCGACCCGCGCGATCGTCATCGCCTGCGTGCTGATCCACCTCGCGGTGACGCTCGGCGGTTCCGGTTTCGAGATGGCAGTCAGCATGGGCGGCGGGCTGATCCCGGCGCGGATCAGCGGCAGCCTCGTCTATGACCATGCGCTTCCCGCTCCAGCGACGCTCGTGTCCTCGATCTTCCTGCACGCGAGCTGGGCGCACCTCGCCTTCAACATGCTGTTCCTCGCGTGGATCGGCCGGTTCGTCGAGGCGGTGCTCGGCCGCTGGCGCTACCTGCTGCTGTTCTTCGTCTCGGGGATCGTGGGCGGGCTGGTGCAGGTTGCGCTCGATCCCGGCTCGCCGATCCCGGTCGTCGGCGCGAGCGGCGCGATCTCGGGCGTGTTCGCCGCGCACGCCATGATCTTCGGCCGCTCGGGCGGGAAGGGCGAGTTCGCGCGCGCGATGCAGCTTGCCGCGCTCTGGATCGGCCTCCAGATCGCAACCGGCCTCGTTTTCAACACGGACGGCGGCGGCATCGCCATCGGCGCGCATGTCGGCGGCTTCGTGGCAGGCCTGATCGTCGCGCTGCCGCTGGCCCGCGCCGCGATCGCACGGCGGTTTCGCTAAGCGGAAGGGTCCGCGTCGGGTTCCAGCAGCCGGTGCAGGTGCACGACGACGTACTTCATCTCCGCGTCGTCCACGGTCCGCTGCGCGTTGGCGCGCCACGCGTTTTCCGCGCTCTTGAAGTCCGGAAAGATGCCGACGATGTCGAGCGCGGCGAGGTTTTCGAAGTCGAGCCCGCGCGGGTCTTTCACGCGTCCGCCGAACACGAGGTGCAATTTCTGTTTTTCGGTCTGGTCCATGAGAGTGCGCTATAGCGCCTCGAACTCGCGCTGCAAGCGTTCCAGCGTCGTGCCGAGCCAGCGTTCGAAGTCCGGGCCTTCCCAGGCCCTGTGGTCGCCTTTCGCGTAGGCGACCGCGTTGCGGTGGTAGATGAGGGCGTTCACGCGGTTCGCGATCCAGCTGTTCTGGGTGCGGATCACCCTTGCGGGCGAACCGACGACGATGCTGTTCGGCGGCACCTCCGTGCCGTCGCGCACGAAGGCGTGCTGGCCGACGATGCTGTTGTCGCCGATCACGGCATCGTTGAAGATCGTGGCGTTGACGCCGACGAGGACGTTGTTGCCGAGCTTGCAGCCGTGGATCGTCGCGTGGTGCGTGATCGAGCAATAATCGCCGATCTCCACCGCGCGGCCCGGCTCGGCGTGGACCATCACGAAGTCCTGGATGTTCGTGAAGCGCCCGATGAGGATATGCTCGGCTTCCGACCGCATGACCGCGTTGCACCAGACCGAGGACCCTTCCTCGAACCGGATGCGGCCGTAAAGCTGCGCCGACGGGTGGATGAACGCCGCAGCTTCACGGTCGATGACGGACGTCATGCGGACTTGCGGTCCTTCATGAACTGGACGAGCGCGTCGAAGCCGTTCTTCTGGATATAGGCGGTGAAGTCCGCTTCCTGCGTCAGCGACAGGTTCACGCCCGCGACGGTGAGGTTGTCGACGACATACTTGCCGTTTTCGGCCTTCTTCACCGTCCAGATCGAATCGATCGGCTGCGCGCCGTTCTTGCGGATGACGCGGGCATAGACGTCGATGGTCCCGCGCGTGCCGCGCGGCACGGTGCGCACGATCCTGAGCTCGCTGTCGGCGAACTCGAACAGGTTGTCGGTGTAGGTATCGACCACATAGTCCGGGAACGCCGCCTGATAGGCCTGGTACTGCTGCTTGCTGATCGTCCGCACGTGGCGGCGGATCAGGCGGTTGCCGATGTCGGTGACGGCGAAGTTCTCCTTCAGCAGCGCCCGGAACTGGCTCCGCACGGCGCTCTTGTCGTTCGACTTGTCGCGAAGCACGCCGTAGGCGCGCTGGGCGAGGTCGGAAATGAAGGCACCGGCGGCCTTGCCGTTGTCGGCCGGCGCCGTCGGCGCCGCCGCTGCCGCAAGGCTCGGCGCGGATGTGGCGGCAGCCGCCGAGGCGAGAAGGATCGCGATAGCGCGAATGACCATGGATGAAACTCCGTAAACCCGGCGTCGCTCAGCGCGCCGCCTTCAAGAGATAGTCGACGACCGCCTTGCGCTCGTCAGGCTTCTTCAACCCGACAAAGGCCATCGTGGTTCCCGGAACCGTCGTGCGCGGGTTTTCGAGATAGGAGTCGAGCTTGTCCGCCGTCCACGCGAAGCCGGCTTTCTTCATGGCCGGAGAATAGCGCGGGAAGCTCTTTTCCGTACCCGCGGTGCGGCCGATCAGCTTCTTGAGCGTCGGCCCCTGGCGCGGCTTTTCGTCCGCCTGCGCCGGGTCCCAATGGCAGATACCGCAGCGGCTCTTGAACAGTTGCGCTCCGTCAGCAGCAGCGGCCGGGCCGGAAACCAGCACGGCAAAAGCTGAAAGGGCAACCAGTCCAACAGCGTGCGTCTTCATGTGCGTAACTTTCTTTTCCATGCGGATGGAATGCGCGATCCCCTGTGAATCGGCGATTAATCGGTA
>JACFNY010000305.1 GCA_019454625.1 Sphingomonadaceae bacterium | reverse complement strand
CTATGTCGTCCTCGACGGCTTCGACCTCGGCATCGGCATCCTGTTCCCGACGCTTCGCGGCCCCGACGAGCGCGGGCGGGCGATGAACTCGGTCGCGCCGGTCTGGGACGGCAACGAAACCTGGCTGGTGATGGGCGGCGGCGGCCTGCTCGCGGCATTCCCGCTGGCCTATGCGATCATCATGCCGGCGGTCTACGCGCCGATCATCGCCATGCTTCTGGCGCTGGTCTTTCGCGGCGTCGCCTTCGAGTTCCGCTGGCGCGACCCCGGCCACCGCGCCTTCTGGGACATGGCGTTCACCGGCGGCTCGCTGGTCGCCGCCTTCGCGCAGGGCATGATCCTCGGCGCGATCCTGCAAGGCATCGCCGTCGACGGCCGCGCCTACGCGGGCGGCTGGCTCGACTGGCTCAGCCCCTACAGCCTGATCACCGGCGCGGGCGTCGTCGCCGGCTATGCGCTTCTCGGCGCGACATGGCTGATCGTGAAGGTGGAAGGCGGCGCGCTCGATCACGCCTACCGCCTCGCGGGCCGCGCCGCCTTCGCCACGCTCGCGCTGATGGTAGCGGTCAGCCTCGCGACACCGTTCCTGGAACACCGCTACTGGCAGCGCTGGTTCGACATGCCGAACATGCTGTTCACCAGCCAGGTGCCGCTGCTCGTGGCGATCACCGGCTACTTCCTGTTCCGCACGCTCAAAAAGCGGGCGACATGGTCGCCGTTCCTGCTCTCGCTGGCGCTGTTCCTGCTCGGAACGATCGGCCTCGGCATCAGCATGTTCCCTTACGTGGTGCCGGACAGCGTCACCATCTGGGATGCCGCCGCACCGGAGCGCAGCCAGATGTTCATGCTCGTCGGCGTCGTCCTCGTCATGCCGCTGATCCTCGCCTACACGGGCTGGGCCTACTGGGTGTTCCGCGGCAAGGTCGGTAGCCATGGCTACCACTAGGCCGCGCCCTGACGCCGACGTGCCGCTCTGGAAACGGCTTTTGTGGATGGCCGCGATCTGGACGGCAAGCGTCGCCGTGCTCAGCGCCGTCGCGATGCTGCTGAAGGCCTGGCTGTGCTGAACCTTCAGGCGGGATCGTCGACGCCGAGGTGCCGACCGGTCGCCCGCTTGTGCGCCCGCAGGATCGCCACAACGTCCGCCTCGCGATCGAACTGCATCCCGAACCGGCCGTGCTCCGCCCAGCGCACGACGCCCGCGAGCGGCGCGTTGCCCGGCAGGTCAACGACCACGCGCGCGCCGATTTCCGGGTAGTAGGGGCTGCGCAGCCGCATTCCGCGCGCGGAAATCTCGACGACGGTCGCGGGCCCGGCCCATCCCCGCGTTCGCATCCGCGCCGACCAGAACAGCGCCAGCGGCGGCGCCGCTGGCCGCGCCGCTCCGGCCCGCCGGCGAACGCCTTGCCGCCCTCGCCGCGCCACGCGGGAAGTACGCCCTGCAACCGTGCAAAAAACTGGATCATCTGAGCCGCCCCTTCCGAAGCCCGTGATCCCCCGCAGCCCCGGTTTGCGCCCAAAATGTAAACAAAGTCTTAAGACATGCTCGCGGAAGTTGATTCCCCCGAACGTTGCAATTCCTGCAATGCGCGATGCAGACTTTGCGGTGGTCACACCCTCTTCGCAGGTGCAACAAAGGGCCTGCCAGAAATGGCGATCCTCCCCAAGGATTTACTTTTCGGGGCCGGCCTTCGGGTCGGCCCTTTTCTTTTTCGCGGGGATCAGGCGGCCGCGGCGCGAACGGCGGATTCGGCAAAGATCCAGTCGCGGAAGCGCCGCAGCGCGGCGTCGGACGCGCCCGGCTTCCGGGAAACCCACCAGTAGCTGTAGGGCGTCGCGACGCTTTCGCCGAACGGGCGCTCGAGCCGGGCGTCGCCTTCGTAGAAGCGTACCGAATCCTCGAGCGTCAGCGCGATGCCGAGCCCCGCCTCCGCCGCCGCGATCAGCATCGGGCCGCTGTCGTACTGCTCGGTGCGCGCCAGCGCGCGCTCGTCGAGGCCCATCGCCTGCAGCCACAGCGGCAGCACCTTCGAAAGTCCGCTGTGCAGCAGCAGCGTGTGGTCGCGCAGCGCTTCGCGCTCCGGCGGGCCCGGCGCCACGAGACCCGGCGCGCAGACGGCGAAGCCCGCCTGCGGCTTCAGCTTGCAGGATTCGAACCCCTCGGGCACGGTTTCCGCGAACACGATGATGGCGTCGAGGCTGGCGCCCAGCTTCTCGAACGGCGTGCCCGAGGAATCGAAACGCAGCGCGATATCGGGATAGCGCGCCCGGAAGCGGGCAAGGCGCGGCAGCAGCCAGGCGCTCGCGTAGGACGGCGGCACCCCGACGGCGAGGCTGCGTTCGCCGTCCGAGCGCACCTCGCCGAGAACGCGGCCGATGGCATCGAAGTGCGGCGCGATCTGCGTGAACAGCCGGGCGCCCTCGGGCGTCGGCTTCAACTCGTGGTGCCGCCGTTCGAACAGCGGCCGTCCCACGTGCGCCTCCAGAGACTGGAGCCGCCGGCTCAGCGCCGAAACGGAAAGGTTGAGCTCGGTGGAGGCGGCGCGCAGCGTCCCGCCGCGATAGGCCGCGACAAACGCTTCGAGCGAGCCCATCGGCGGCAGGCGGCGCATATCAGGCCGCCGCGGCCGGTCCGACGACGCACCGGACAGACATCATCGCCTCTCAAGCTTCCACCCGCTCCGCGCCTTTGCGAGCGGCGATTGCAGGCGCATTGTTGCAGCGCAGCACGACTTTGGCAAGAGTTGAAACCCCATTCGGAATACACCCCGATCACGCGCAGAACGATTCCATAGACTTACGCCCATCGTTGCAAAACGGGAAATCTATGTTGTCAAGGTCGCGATGGCCGCCAACGCCCCGTTTCATATGCTGCGACGCACAAACGATCGGTGGCCGATCGTTTGCTGAGCAGGGAGACTCATCATGAAGATCATCCTCGGTCTGGCCGCGGCGGGCATGATCGCCGGTGTGTCCGCGCCGGCTGCCTCCGATCCGTACAGCTACTATCGTTCGCGCATTGATTTCACCCATGCGCCCACCGGCTACGAGGTATCCGG
>JACFNY010000304.1 GCA_019454625.1 Sphingomonadaceae bacterium | reverse complement strand
CGCGGCGAGCTCGCGGAACAAGAGGCCGGTGTTCCCGGCAAGGAACATGATCGGCACGAACACCGCGCAGACCACGGCGGTCGTCGCGATCACGGCGAACGCGACCTGCCGCGCGCCTTCGTAGGCGGCGACGAGCGGTGTCTCGCCGTGCTCGATGCGGTAGTAGATGTTCTCCAGCACGACGATGGCGTCGTCGACGACAAGGCCGATGGCGAGCACCAGCGCGAGCAGCGTGAGAAGGTTGATTGACAGCCCGAGCGCCCAGAGCACGGCGAAGGTGGCGATAAGGCAGATCGGCACGGTGACGGCCGGAATCACGGTCGCGCGCAGCGAGCCGAGGAACAGGTAGATGACGAGGATGACGAGGATCGACGCCTCGGCGAGCGTCTGCCAGACGTTCTTGATGGCCTCCGAAATGAAGACCGAGCTGTCGTTCGACACGTCGATGCTGACCCCGGCGGGCAGCATCTTCTTCGTTTCCTCGATCCGCGCCTTGACCTCCTCGGCCACCGCGAGCGTGTTCGCACCCGACTGGCGGACAATGCCGATGCCGACGCCCGGTTTGCCGTTCGAGCGGAAGAAGCTGTAGGGGTTCTCCGGCCCGACCTCGACGCGCGCGACGTCGCCGAGGCGGACGAGATGCCCGTCCGCGCCGCGCGAGACGACGAGCCCGCGGAAATCGTCCACCTTGCTGTAGGCGCGGGCGACGCGGACCGTGAGGTTCTGCGTTTCCGCCTCTACGCGGCCGGCAGGCAGCTCGACGTTCTGTGCGCGCAGCACGCTCTCGATGTCGTTCGGCGTCAGCCGGTAGGCGGTGAGCTTCTCGCGATCGAGCCAGATCCGCATCGCGGGCCTGGAAAGACCGGCGACCATCACGCGCGCGACGCCGTCGATCGAGGAGAAGCGATCGACGAGGATGCGGTCTGCATAGTCGGCGAGCCAGAGCGGATCGCGCTCCTCGCCCGAGAGGTGCATCCAGAGGATCGGCATCGAGTCGACGTCGACCTTGCGGATTTCCGGCGGGATCACCTCGTCCGGCAGGTCGTCGGCAAGGCCGCCGACGCGGTCGCGGATGTCGTTCGCGGCGTCGTCCACGTCGCGCGTCGCGGAGAACTCGATGGTGATGTCGGCAACGCCGTCGCGCGAACGCGAGCGGATCATCTCGATGCCCTCGACACCCGCGATCCGGTCCTCGACGAGCTGGGTTATGCGCGATTCGACGACGCTGGCGGCGGCGCCGGGATAGGCGACCTCGACCGAGACGATCGGCGGCTCGATGGCCGGATATTCGCGGACCGGGAGCGAGAAGAAGGCGATTGCGCCGGCCAGCACGATGACGAGGCTGACGACAGCCGCGAACACCGGGCGCTTGACCGAGACATCGGAGAGGATCATCGCGACTTGCCTGCGCCCGCCGCGGCGCCGGAAAGCGCGCCGGTGGTCGTGCCTTCGGGCTCGCCGGGGAACACCGGCCTCACCTCGGCATCGTCGCGCACCTTGACGACGCCGTCGGCGACGATGCGGTCGCCGCGCTTGAGGCCGCCGGTGATCTCCGCCATGCCGCCCGCGCGCATACCGACCTCGACGGGCACGCGGTTCGCGACGTTCTTGTCGTCGAGCCTGAACACGAACTGGCGGTCACCCTGCGCGACGAGCGCCAGTTCCGGAACGGCGAGCGCGTCGCGCGGATTGGTGACGATGGAGACGGTGAGCAACATGCCGGGGCGCAGCCGCCGGTCCGGGTTCGGGAGCAGCGCGCGGACCGCGACCGAGCGGGTGATGGGATCGACCTGCGGTTCGACGCCTTCGACGGTGCCGCGGAACACCTCGCCCGGCCACGCGGCGGCGCGCGCTTCGATGTTCTGCCCGGTCTCGATCGCCGAGATGAAGCGCTCGGGCACGGTGAAGTCGAGCTTGATCGAGCTGACGTCGCTGATCGTCGCGATCTCGGTGCCCGCCGTCACGACGCTGCCCGGCGACAGGCGGCGCAGGCCGACGACGCCGGAGAAGGGCGCACGGATGATGCGGTCGCCGATCTGCGCGCGGATCGCGCTCGCCTGCGCGCGCGCCTGATCGCGCGCGGCGATCTGGGCGTCGATGCTGGCGTTGGTGGCGAAGCCGCGCTGCTGGAGTTCGCGCAGGCGGTCGAGTTGCTGCTGCGTCTCGCGCGCGCGCGCCTCGGCGCTGGCGAGGTCCGCGGTCTGCTCGACGGCGCGCAGCACCGCAATCACGGTGCCGGCCTGCACGTAGGCGCCGTCGGCGAACCGCAGCGAGTCCACGCGCTCGGTGACGGTGGAGGTGAGCGTCGTGGATTCGCGCGCATAGGCGGTGCCGACCGCGTCGATGCTGTCGACGAAGCGCGTGGGCTCGACAACGCCGCCGACCACGGTCGGTGCGCGGCCTTCACCGCTTCCCTTCTGTCCGCCGCAAGCGGCCAGCGCCACGGCGAGCGCGAACGCAACATGCCTCGATATCGACAATTCCCACTCCGATCAGGCATACGCCGCTACACTACGGCTAAAATTGACCCACAGAGGCCGTAAAGTCCAATGCTTTACGAAACAGCGTCGGCAAATCCCGCGCGGCGGACTCGTCCGCCGCACGCCAATCCCCCGCCGGTTTCGTTATGCCCGACAGATCGCCCCAAAACACGGTCAGATGCAACTCGAAATGCGTGAAAACGTGGGACACTGGCCTCGCGCCGCGCGACCAGCGCGCCGGGGCGGGCGCGCCGGGATGCGCGCCTTCGGGGTGCGGCGCGTCGGCGATCTCGCTCATCGGCAGGCCGAGCATCCCGCCGAGCAGGCCGCGTGGCGGCCGCCGCACCAGCATGATCTCGCCGCCGTCGCGCAGCACGTAGACGTTGGCGTAGCGGACCGGGCGCGCGGGCTTCGGGGCTTTCTTGGGGAGCAGGTTGGCGATGCCACGCCGTGCGGCGTCGCAGGCGTCGATCACGGGGCACACGAGGCAATCGGGGGATTTCGGGCGGCAGATCGTGGCGCCGAGGTCCATCATCGCCTGCGCGAAATCGCCGGCGCGCGCCTCGGGCGTGATCGTATCCGTGAGCGCG
>JACFNY010000303.1 GCA_019454625.1 Sphingomonadaceae bacterium | reverse complement strand
GGCGAGGATCATGCTCGACAGCATCTCGCCGATGCGGTCGCGCGCGGCCTGCCACGAGACCGGGTCCCAGCCCAGCCCGAGATCGGCGGCGACTTTCTGCGCGACGTCGAGCCCCTTGGAGCCCATATAGGCGGAGGTGCCGACGGCGCCGACGATGCTGACCACGAAGACGCGGTCGAACATCGCCTTCAGGCGGTCGATGCTGCGGCGGACCTCCGAAAGCCAGTTGGCGACCTTGAAGCCGAAGGTGATCGGCAGCGCCTGCTGGCCATGGGTGCGGCCGGCCATGACGGTCTCGGCCTCGCGCTCGCACAGCGTCGCCAATGCCGCCTCGAGCTTTTCCAGCCCCTCGACGATCATCGTCATCGCCTGCTTCGAGCGCAGCATCGCGCCGGTGTCGATGATGTCCTGGGTGGTCGCGCCCCAGTGGAGATACTGGCCGGCGTCGCCGGGGCAGGCGTCGCGGAACTGGTTGATGAACGGCATCAGCTGATGAAGCGTCGCGGTGACGCCGTGGCGCATCGCCACCATGTCGAATTCGAGGGTGCGGCCGGTCTGCTCGATGGCGAGG
This sequence comes from Sphingomonadaceae bacterium, assembly GCA_019454625.1. GTDB lineage: Bacteria > Pseudomonadota > Alphaproteobacteria > Sphingomonadales > Sphingomonadaceae > Sphingosinicella. Next base: position 2,532 of record JACFNY010000303.1, on the reverse strand, counting down.
GCGGCTTGCGCCGGGATCAACCCCTCCTGCGCCTGCGCGCGCGCCAGCGCCACCTCGGCCCGGACCCAGCCTTCAACCATGTCGCGGTCGCTGAACTTGCGGCGCATCGGCGCCCTCGACCACAGATCCTCGAACAGAGGACTGCTCAGCGTATAACCTTCTTCTTCCTTCACGATTGACTCCATGATGTTCTTTTGAAGAGACGTTCCGACAAATCTCTCTCAGATGTCGGATCTGAGCTCGTATCGCCTGGCGACGAGACTGAGCACGAAGCAGATGCAGAAATAGACGACCGCGGCGAAGGCCAGCAGTTCGAACGGATGCACGAGGACGCGCGCATTGGTGATGCTGACCCGGGTGTAGAATTCCTGCACGCCGATGACGGAAACCAGCGAGGTCTCCTTGATGAGCATGATGAATTCCGACGACAGCGACGGCATCATGCGCCGCACCGCCTGCGGCAGCACGACATGGCGCATCGTCTGGAGATAGCTCAGCCCGCTCGCCCGCGCCGCCTCGACATGGCCGGGGTGGACGCCGAGGATGCCGCTGCGGATGATCTCGGCGACATAGACGCTGGTGAACACCGCGAGCGCGATGCTGCCCGAGGTGAAGGCCGAGACGTTGTAGCCCAGCTCCGTCATCAGGAAGTAGGTGAAGAAGATGAACAGCAGCAGCGGCACGCTTCGGACCAGCTCGATGAACGCCTTGGTGGCGAGCCGCACCGGCAGCCAGGGCGAGAGGCGAAGCGTGGCGAGGGCGCAGCCGAGCAGGAAGCTGCCGACGATGCCGATCAGCGCCAGCGCGAAGGTGTAGCGCAGGCCGGAGACCATGTATTCCCAGTTGTTGAGGATCGCGCTCATGCCGCCAGCTCCTTCAGCCAGGTTTTCAGCGAGCGCGGCCCATGCGCGCGCCGGGCATATCCCCAGCGGCGGTCGAGATAGCTGCCGAGCGCGTTGAACGCGGTGCCGATCAGGGTGCACAGCACGACGAAGATCGCCACCGCCGTGCCCATGACGAGAAAGACCTCGAAGGTGCGCGAGGTCAGCGTGTAGGCCTGGAACACAAGGTCCGGCACGCCGATGACCAGCACGATGCTCGTGTTCTTGGTCACGCCGACATAGTGGTTGATCAGGGTCGGCAGCGCCATCCGGTAGGCTTGCGGCATGATGATGCGAACCATCGTCGTCGCGTAGCCGAGGCCGCTGGCCATCGCCACCTCGTACTGGCCGCGCGGCACCGACTGGAGGTCGGAGCGGACGGCTTCGGCGATGTAGGCGCTGCGATAGACGATCAGCGCGCAGGCGCCGGCGATGAACTCGATGCTGTAGAGGCCGGTCAGCGGCGAGACCAGCCACTGCACCGACTGGAGGCCGAACACGCCGAAATACCAGAATGCCAGTTGCACCAGCACCGGGACGTTGCGGATGAACTCGACCAGGGCCGTCAGCGCCGTGCGCAGCGGGCGCAGGGCGGGTGATTTCGACACCCGCCCGAACGCGATCAGGCTGCCGATCAACGAAGAAAAGACGATGGCGTAAAACGCGAGTTGCACGGTGATCCAAAGGCCTGACGCAAACAGCGCCCGGCCTTCGGGGCCAAAAACAACGTTCCAGTTGACGGAGCCCATGTTCATTCGTCCGATACGATTACTTCGGCCAGACTTCGACCTGATAGGTCCTGGCGTAGAGGCTGCCCCACCACTTCTTGAAGATGGCGTCGTAGGTGCCGTCCTCGACCATCTCCATCAGCGTGAAGTTCAGCTTGTCGCGGATCAGCGCGTCGCCCTGGCGGACACCGAACGCGAAGGGCGAGTTGCCGATCCCGTCCTCGCCGACCACCTTCAGCGAGACGCCGGCCTCCTTGGCCGCCGCGACGGCGGAGCCGAGCGAGCCGGCGGTGTCGAAGGCGGCGTCGGCGCGGCCCTGCTGGACGGCGAGATAGACGTCGGCCCAGTCCTTCATCTCGAGGACGCGCGCCTGCGGGTTCATCTGCTTCATCATCTGCGACTGGATCGAGCCCTGCGCCAGCGCCACCGTCTTGCCGTCGAGGTCGGCGATAGTGTCGATGGTCGAATCCATCGGCACCATCAGCTTCATCGACTCGGCGATGTAGGTGACCGAATAGTCGATCTTCTCGTCGCGCTCGCGGGTGTGGACGATCGAGGCGGCGATGAAGTCGACCTTCGAGGTCGTCAGGTTGGCGATGCGGTTGGCGCTGGTGACCGGCTGGAGCTCGAGCTCGACGCCCCAGCGCTTGGCGATCTCGGTGACCAGGTCGATGTCGAAGCCGACCGGCGTGTCCTGGCCCTGCGGAACGTAGCCGTAGGGGATGGTGTCGTACTTGACGCCGATGACCACCTTGCGCTTGCTCTCGATGTTCTGCCAGGTCACGGTCGAGGGATCGACGTCGCTCTTCTTCTCCTCCGACGAGGAGCAGGCCGACACCAGCATTGCCAGGCCGCACGCGCCCGCGATAAAAAGCAGCTTCCAATTATCTCTGGACATTTCTCAATTACCTCCGGTTTGTGAT
>JACFNY010000302.1 GCA_019454625.1 Sphingomonadaceae bacterium | reverse complement strand
TTCGCCCGCCTGGTACTGCGCCCAGCCGAGCGAGTCGGTGATGTAGCCGTCCTCCGGCGCGAGCGCGTGCGCCTTCTCGATGAGGATGCGCGCTTCCGGCTTCGAAAGCCCGCGGTCGAGCAGCGCATAGCCGAGGTAGTTGAGCAGCGTCGCGTCGGCGGGTTGCAGCCGGATCGCCTCGCGCAGCGACGCCTCCGCCTCGGGCCACTTGCCGCCCTGCTCCAGCGCCGAGCCTTTCAGGAAATGCAGCCGCCAGACGATGGACGGGTCCGCCGGGCCGAGCGCCAGCGCCTTGTCGTAGGCCGCGGCGGCATCGAGGAACCGCTTCGCCGATTGCAGCGCGTCGCCGTAGCGTGCGAGGTCCTCGGCGCGCGCGCCCGGCGCGTTCGCGGCGGTCTCCAGAAGCTGCATCGCCTCGGGCTCGCGGTCGAGGCGCGCGAGGATCGCGGCCTCCTGCCCCAGCGCCAGCGCCTTCTCGTCGTCGCTGCCGCGCACCTTGCGGACGGCATCGAGCGCCGCCTCGTAACGCTCCGAAGCTGCGAGAAGCTCGGTGGTCAGCAGCCAGCCCGACGCCTGCTCCGGCGCGAGCATCGTCGCGATGCGCGCCAGCGTGAGCGCGACCGGGATCGGCCGCTCGCGCGACAGGTCCGCCGCCATGCGCAGCGCGAGCAGCGCGACGCCCTCGCTGGCGCTCGCCGGGATGCCCAGGATCGGCGTACCGGCGGCAAGCGCCGTCTTCGCCGTCTCGACATCGACATGCCCCGCCGACGCGGTCAGCCGCTTCAGCGCCTCTTCGGGCTGCTTTTCGGCCTGGAGCGCGCGCGCCGCGGCGATCCGCATACGGATGTTGCGGCCCTCGTCGTCCTTCGACAGCTCGTCATAGATTTCAGCGGCTTCCGCGTAGCGCTTGGCGCGGAACAGCAGGTGGGCGCGGTGCTCCAGCACGTAGGTCCGCGCAAACCCGTCCAGCGGCTCGGGGTCGAGCGCGCGGATGCCGTCGGCGGTCTTGCCGCGCGCCTCGGCGATCCACGCGTCGATGATCGGCACGATGAAGCTGCCGAAGCCCGCGTCGGTGAGCCGGGCGGTCGCCTCCCGCGCGTCCTTCCACCGCTTGCTCTTGATCGCATCCGCCACGAGCAGCAGCGTGACGCCGCTGTCGAAACGGTCCTGCCGGGCGAGGCGGTGGCCGACGCCGACGGCGAGCCGTTCGTCACCCGCCGCGATGGCGAGGTCGAAGGTCTGGCGCAGCAGCTCGGGATCGTCGGGCGCGTAGGTGAGCGCGCCCGCGAAATAATCGGCCGCGCGCCCGAGCTCGCCGTTCGCCTGCGCGAGGTGGCCCTGCACGTAGCTGCCGTAGTCCGCCTCCTTCACCGGCATCATGGTCGCTTGCGCGGCAGGCCCGGCGGCCGCGAGCAGCGACGAGGCGAGAAGGACGGCGGCGGCCAGACGCATGGAAAACCTCGCTACATGTTCGGATAGTTGGGGCCGCCGCCGCCTTCCGGCGTCACCCAGTTGATGTTCTGCGTCGGGTCCTTGATGTCGCACGTCTTGCAGTGGACGCAGTTCTGCGCGTTGATCTGGAAGCGCGGATTGCCCTCTTCCTGCCCCACCACCTCATAGACGCCCGCCGGGCAGTAGCGCTGCGCGGGCTCGTCGTAGAGCGGCAGGTTGTACGAGATCGGGATCGACGGGTCCTTGAGTTGCAGGTGGACCGGCTGGTCCTCCTCGTGGTTGGTGTTCGACAGGAACACCGACGACAGGCGGTCGAAGGTCAGCACGCCGTCCGGCTTCGGATAGTCCGGCTTCTTGCAATGCTCCTTGCGCCAGAGCTGCTCGTTGTCCGGGTGGTGCTTCATCGTGAACGGCAGGTGGATGCCGAAGTGTTCGAGCCACATGCTCGCGCCGGCAAGCATCGTTCCGATGAAGTTGCCGAATTTCTCGACGAGCGGCAGCGTGTTGCGGACGGTGAAGAGTTCCTTCTTCACCCAGCTGTCGTCGTATGCCGCGGCGTAGGCGGAAAGTTCGTCCTGCGCGCGTCCGGCTGCGACGGCATCGAACGCGGCGTCCGCCGCCATGATCCCGGTCTTGATCGCCGTGTGCGAGCCCTTGATGCGCGGCACGTTGACGAAGCCCGCCGCGCAGCCGACGAGCGCGCCGCCGGGGAACACCAGCTTCGGCACCGCTTGGTAGCCGCCGTCGTTGATCGCGCGCGCGCCGTAGGAGACACGGCGGCCGCCCTCCAGCATCTTCGCGATCGCCGGGTGCGTTTTCCAGCGCTGCATTTCCTCGAACGGCGAGAGGTGCGGATTCTTGTAGTTGAGCCACGTCACGAAGCCGAGCGCGATCTGCCCGTTCGCCTGGTGATAGATGAAGCCGCCGCCGTTGGCGTCGTCGAGCGGCCAGCCCTGCGTGTGGATGACGGCGCCCTCGTCGTGGTTCTCGGGCCTAACATCCCACAGTTCTTTTATCCCGATTCCATAGACTTGCGGCTCGCTGTTTGCATCGAGCGCGAACTTCTTCTTGAGCTGCTTGGTCAGATGACCACGCACCCCCTCCGCAAACATCGTATACTTCGCATGAAGCTCCAGCCCCGGCTGGTACGACGGCTTGCGGCTGCCGTCCCGCGCCACGCCGAAGTCGCCGGTGGCGACGCCCTTCACTGCGCCGTTCTCGTCGTAGAGGATCTCCGCCGCCGGGAAGCCGGGGAAGATCTCGACGCCCAGCACCTCGGCCTGCGCCCCCAGCCAGCGGCACAGGTTGCCGAGGCTGCCCGTGTAGCAGCCGTCGTTGTCCATGAACGGCGGCAGCAGGATGTGCGGGAAATCGAACTTGTGGTTCTTGCCGAGGATCCAGTGATGGTTCGACGTCACCTCGACCGTCAGCGGGTGCCCGTCCATCTCGCGCCAGTCCGGCAGCAGCTCGTCGAGGCCGCGCGGGTCGATCACCGCGCCCGAAAGGATGTGCGCACCTATCTCCGAGCCCTTTTCGAGCAGGCAGACCGAGATCTCCTGCCCCGCCGCCTGCGCGCGCTGCTTCAGCCGGATCGCCGACGCGAGGCCCGCCGGCCCGCCGCCGACGATGACGACGTCATAGGCCATCGATTCGCGT
>JACFNY010000301.1 GCA_019454625.1 Sphingomonadaceae bacterium | reverse complement strand
CTCATCTTGTGCACGGCTTCCTCGAGCGTCAGCCGTCCGGTCTCGCGCACCATCCACGCGAGCACGCGCGGGAAGGCGCCCGCGCCGCGCGGGTGCGCGTCCTCGATGCCGCCGTCGGAGCTGATGTTGCTGTGCGGCCACGCGATGAGCGCGGCGACGTCGTCCTCCGCCATCGAGCGGCCGATCACGGTGTTGGAAAGGCCCTTCGCCTCGCTCTCGACGATGAGGTCGAGATAGGCGCGCGCCGGGGGCACGCCGCGCAGCGCCGCGACTTCGGCCACGGTCTTGCCGACATAGGCGGGATTCGCGGGATATTCTGTGAGGCGCAGGTCTTCCGGCCGCGCCATGTGCGCGAGCGCAAATTCGGCCGCCGAGAGATCGGTGAAATCGCGCTTCGGCATCAGCACCTGAAGGTTCGATTGCCAGTAGGTGTAGGGGTAGACGTCCGCCGTCACGTCGATGCCGTCGCGGCGCGCGGCGTCGAGCTTGGCGAGGATCGGCGCCGTGCCGCCCCAGCGGTCGACGATGGCGATCTTGAAGTGCGAGATCTGGACCGGCAGGCGCACGGTGCGGCCGATCTCCAGGATCTCGTCGATCGCGGCGTCGAGGCCGGTGTCCTCGCTCCTCATGTGGCTGATGTAGCGCCCGCCGTGGCGCGCCGCCGCGCGGGCGAGCGCCACGATCTCGGACGGTTCGGAATAGATGCCGGGATCGTATTCCAGCCCCGTCGACAGGCCGAGCGCGCCCGCGCGCATGTTCTCCTCGACGACCGCGGCCATCCGCTCCACCTCGGCGGGCGTCGCCGCGCGCTTGTAGTCCGCGCCCATCACGGCGCCGCGCACGCTGTTGTGGCCGATGTAGGTGGCGATGTTCACGGCCGCCGGATGCGCCTCGCGCTTCGCGAACAGCGCGGCGACCGGCAGGGGGCCGCCGCCGTCCTGCCCGGCGACGATGGTGGTGATGCCCTGCGCCGCCGCCGCGAGCGCATCGGGGTGCGCGTCGAGGCCGCCGTCGTGGTGGCTGTGCGTGTCGATGAAGCCGGGCGCGAGGACGAGGCCGCTGCCGTCGACGACGCGGGCCGCCTTGCGGCGTGCGCCGGGGCCGACCGCGGCGATGCGGCCGTCCTCCACGCGGACGTCGGCCGTGCGCGGCGCGGCGCCGGTCCCGTCGATGACGGTGGCGCCGACGATGGCGAAGCTCTCCGCGGCGGACGGCGCCCCCCAGAGCGCGACCGCCGACACGAGCGCCGCGCGCAGCACCGATCGAATCATGAATGCTCTCCCCTGCAGGCGATGTTCGGTTCATCGCCTGAATCCAGCCATTGTTATCTTTCTGACATAGCTGCCGGGATTGTGCAAGCCGCGATCGCGTCCATCTCGATGCAGGAGCCGAGCCGCAGTCCGCCGCCGCACGGCGCCACGATGCGCGCGGGCCGGTGATCGCCGAACATCTCCGCGCAGATCGCGTCCACCTGCGGCCAGTCCGCGAGGTCGGCGACATGCACGCCGAGCTTCACGACATGCTGGAGCGACGACCCGGCGGCGGCGAGGATGATGGCGATCTGCTCGAGGCAATAGCGCGCCTGCGCGGTGACGGGCGGCGGCGCTTCGCCGGGGCGGCCTGCGCCGTTGCCGAGGATGCCCGACACGTAGACCGTGCCCTGATACACGACCGCGTGCGAATAATGGCCGTGCGGCGGTGTCGCGCCGGGCGCGATGATCGTGCGCGGCGTCATCTCACCAGCCCGAGAAGCGGGGCCAGCGCGCGGCGATCCTGCCGCTGCGGTCGGTGAGCAGATAGGCGGGGTGCTGCGCCGCCGTCGCGCAGGCGTGATTGGGAAGCACGCGCAGCCGGGTGCCGATCGGATAAGCGGCGAGGTCGAGCGGCGTGCCGTCCCGGTGCCCGACGAGGCCGTGCTCCTGGTTGGCGCCGGTGACGACGAGATCGCCGATGATCGTGCCGTCCACGTCGCAGACGAGCCCGTAGCCCTGATCGACGCGCTGCCCCGCTGTGCCGCGATCGCGCGACATCGCCATCCACCCGGCGTCGATGACGAGGCGACCCTGCGCCTTCTGGTAGCCGATGACGGTCGCCAGCACCGAAAGCGCGATCTCCTCCGGGCGGCAGACGCCGATCCCGGCCATCACGAGGTCCTGGAAGATGTAGACGCCCGCGCGCACCTCGGTGATCCCGTCCAGCGCCCGCGCGAACAGCGCCGTCGGCGTCGATCCCATGCTGACCACGGGGCACGGCAGTCCCGCCGCCCGCAGCCTTTCCGCCGCGCGTACCAGCCCGGCGCGTTCGAGTTCGGCATGGGCGGCGATCGCGTCCGCGCCCTTGCAGCCGTAGCTGTCGCCCGCGTGGGTCAGCACGCCGCCCAGCAGGTCCGCGTCCGCGAGCGTGCGCCCGATGACGAGCAGGTCGTCCGCGTCCGGCGCGACGCCGGAGCGGTGGCCGTCGCAGTCCACCTCGATCAGCACCGTGATACCGCTCTGCCCGGCAAGCGCGTCGGCCACTTCGCGCGCGACGCCCGCGTCGTCGAGGATGATCTGCATACGGACGCCGGCATCCGCCAGCGCACGGGCGGCGTCCAGCTTCGCGGGAACGATGCCGACCGCGTAGAGGATGTCGTCGAAACCCGCCTCCGCGAACATGCGCGCTTCCAGCAGCGTCGACACGGTGATCGGCCCCGTGCCGTGCAGGACCGCGCGGAGGACATCCGGCGATTTGGCGGTTTTGACGTGCGGGCGGAAAGCGACGCCGAACGGCGCGAGATGCGCCTCCATCCGGCGGATGTTCGCAGCGAGGCGGGCCTCGTCGAGCACCAGCGCGGGCGTGGGCGCCTGAAGCAGACTGTCGGGAGCGGATGTCATATCGGCCTTGAATGTCATTTTTCTATCATAGATACTCTGTTGTCACGCTGCAATCGCAAAGGAGCGCCGTGATGATACGCCTTGCCCTGGCCTTTATGTTCCTCGCGGCGGTCCCTGTACATGCAGGAGCACTGGCCGAATCTACGCCGCTCACAGCGGCCGAGCTGTTGGAGGTGCCCGATGTCACCGACGTGCTCGTGGAGCCGGGGACGCCCGTGGCGTGGGTCGAGCGCACGGGCGGCGCGTACAACATCCT
>JACFNY010000300.1 GCA_019454625.1 Sphingomonadaceae bacterium | reverse complement strand
GCGGCCTCGCCGCTGCGGCGGCTGGAGGCGATCCTGCCGGGATTGACGCTGGTGGCGATCGTCACCGCCGCCGCCTACGGGCTGCGGCAGGTCCCGGGGCTCTCCGGCCTGAGCCCGATGATTTCCGCCATCTTCATCGGCATCGCCTTCGCCAGCTTCACCACGGTCCCGGCCGCCGCCAGGCCCGGCGTCGCGCTGTTCGGCAAGGGCATGCTGCGGCTGGCGATCGTGCTGCTCGGCTTCCAGCTGACGCTCGGCCAGGTCGGCGAGGTCGGCCTGACCCGGATGCTCGGCATCTGCGCGCTGGTGGCCGCGACCTTCCTCGCCACTCTGGCGCTCGGACGGCTCTTCGGGATCAATCCGGGGCTGACGCGACTCCTGGCCGCCGGCACCTCGATCTGCGGCGCCTCGGCAATCGCCGCCGCCAACGCCGTCCAGCGGACCAACGACGAGGACGTCGCCTATGCGGTGGCGTGCATCACCGTCTTCGGCACGATCGCGATGCTGGCCTATCCGCTGCTCGGGCAGGCCGCCGGGCTTTCGCCGGCCGATTACGGCTTCTGGGCCGGCTCCTCGATCCACGAGGTGGCGCAGGTCGTCGCCGCCGGCTTCCAGCACGGCGACGTCGCCGGCGAGCAGAGCGTCGTGGTCAAGCTGTCGCGCGTCATCCTGCTCGCGCCGCTGCTGATCGCGATGTCGGCGTTCTCCGCCAGCCGCGCCGGCGACGTCGCCGGCAAGATGACGTTGTCGCAGATCGTCCCGACCTTCGTCATCGGCTTCGTCGCCTGCATGATCCTCAACACCATCGGCGTCGTCCCGGCCGAGTTCAAGGCGCTGATCGTCGACGTCACGCCGATCATGCTGGCGGCGGCGCTGGGCGCGCTCGGCCTCGGCACCCATTTCGGCGCGGTGCGGGCGCGCGGCGTGCGCCCGCTCCTCGTCGCCGCCCTCGCCTCGATCTTCATTTCCGCAGCGAGCTTCGTGCTGCTGCGAACCATCCTGTGACGGAACACGCTTCTGAGCGAAGAGGAAACCTGAAATGAGCACCGTTCAACATTTCGTCGACGGCAAGGTCTGGACGGGGTCGTCCGCCCGCACCGCCGACATCTTCAACCCCGCCACCGGCACGGCCATCGGCAAGGTCGCGCTCGCCAGCGCCGGCGATGTCGCCGAGGTGGTCGCAGTGGCGAAGAAGGCGCAAGCCCGGTGGGGCGCGCAGCCGCCTGCCAAGCGCGCGGCGGTCATGTTCGCGTTCCGCGACCTCCTCACCCGCCACACCGACGAGCTGGCCGTCCTTCTGTCGCGCGAGCACGGCAAGACCCTGTCCGACGCCAAGGGCGAAATCGCGCGCGGCATCGAGGTCGTCGAGTTCGTCTGCGGCATCCCGCATCTGCTGAAGGGCGAATATTCCGAGCAGGTCGCGTCGCAGGTCGACAGCTTCTCGATCCGCCAGCCGCTCGGCGTCGTCGCCGGCATCACGCCGTTCAACTTCCCGGCCATGGTGCCGCTGTGGATGTATCCGGTCTCGCTCGCCTGCGGCAACGCCTTCGTGCTGAAACCGTCGGAGCGCGACCCCTCCGTGGTGGTCCGCATCGCCGAGCTTCTGCATGAGGCCGGCCTGCCGGCGGGCGTGTTCAACGTCGTCAACGGCGACAAGGAGGCGGTCGACGCGCTCCTCGACCATCCGGACGTCGACGCGGTCTCCTTCGTCGGCTCGACGGCGATCGGCCACTACATCTACAGCCGCGGCACCGCCAACGGCAAGCGCGTGCAGGCGCTGTGCGGCGCCAAGAACCATCTCGTCGTCATGCCCGACGCCGACATGGACAAGGTCGCCGACGCGCTGATCGGCTCGGCCTACGGTTCGGCCGGCGAGCGCTGCATGGCGATCTCGGTCGCGGTCCCGGTCGGCGACGAGACCGCCGACCGGCTGGTGAAAGTGCTCGCCCCGCGCGTCGAGGCGCTGAACGTCGCCCCCTACGACGACCCCGCCTCCGACATGGGGCCGGTGATCTCGCGCCAGAGCCTCGACCGCATCCTGGGCTACATCGCCGAGGGCGAGAAGGCCGGGGCGAAGCTGGTGGTCGACGGCCGCAATGTCAGGCTGCAAGGCTACGAGAACGGCTACTTCCTCGGCGGCTGCCTGTTCGATAACGTCACGCCCGACATGTCGATCTACAGGGACGAGATTTTCGGGCCGGTGCTTTCCGTGCTGCGCGCCGGATCCTACGAGGAGGCCGTGACGCTGGTCAACGACCACGAATACGGCAACGGCACCTCGATCTTCACCCGCGACGGCGACACCGCGCGCGACTTCTTCACCCGCGTCCAGATCGGCATGGTCGGCGTCAACGTGCCGATCCCGGTGCCGGTGGCCTACCACTCCTTCGGCGGCTGGAAGCGGTCGCTGTTCGGCGACCACCACATCCACGGCATGGAGGGCGTGCGCTTCAACACCCGCCTGAAGACGATGACCACCCGCTGGCCGAGCGGCATCAAGGAAGGCGCGGTCTTCAACTTCCATTCCGGCAGCGACACGCAGGCCTGAACCCCGCCATCACCAACGGGAGAGACGACATGGCATCCGACTACTTCGATCTCGGCACCTACCGGGTCGCGATCACCACCTCCTCGCCGGACGCGCAGCTCTGGTTCAACCGCGGCCTCGTGCTCTGCTACGCCTTCAACCATCAGGAAGCCTACGAGTGCTTCAACCTCGCGCTGGAGGCGGACCCCGGCTGTGCCATCGCCTACTGGGGCAAGGCCTTCGTGCTGGGCTGCAACTACAACAAGCCCTGGGTCGCCTTCGACCCGGAGGACGCGGCGCGCTCCATCGACGAGGCGTTCGCGATGACGCAGAAGGCGCTGGAACTGCGCGAGGGGGCCTCGCAGTTCGAGCGCCTGCTGATCGAGGCGCTGCCGCACCGTTATCAGGCCGCCGCGGCGCGCGACGACCTCGAAAAGTGGAACGACGATTTCGCCACCGCGATGCGCAAGGCCTATGCGCAGATGCCGGACAATCCGGAGATCGCCGCCGTCTTCGCCGAGGCGATGATGAACCGCACGCCCTGGCAGCTCTGGGACATCAATGCCGGGACCGTCGCCGAAGGCGCCGATACGCAGGAAATCCTCGAC
>JACFNY010000299.1 GCA_019454625.1 Sphingomonadaceae bacterium | reverse complement strand
TGACCCCCATCATCTTCGGCGAGATCGACCGCGCGCGGCTGTGCGGCGTGCAGACGCCGGGCGGCACCGGCGCGCTCCGGCTCGGCGCCGAGCTTCTGGCACGCGGGCGCGCCGGTGCGCGGGTGCTCGTCGGGACGCCGACATGGCCGAACCACGTGCCGTTGATGGAAGCCGCGGGCCTGCAAATCGTGCCGTTCAGGCACTTCGACGTGGCGGCGCAGACGCTGTGCTTCGAGGACACGCTGGCGGCGATCAGGAACGCCGCGCCGGGCGACGTGATCCTGCTGCACGGCTGCTGCCACAACCCGACCGGCGCGGACTATGCGGCGGACCAGTGGCAGACACTTGCGGCGCTGATCGCGGAGCGCGGCCTGCTCCCCTTCGTCGACCTCGCCTATCAGGGCCTCGGGAACGGGCTCGACGCCGATGCGGCCGGTCTGCGCGCCGTGGTGGCGCAGAGCGCGCAAGTGCTCGTCGCCTATAGCTGCGACAAGAATTTCGGCCTCTACCGGGAGCGCGTCGGGGCGCTGTTCGCGGTGTCGGACAGGACGCAGGTGATCCAGTCCAACCTGCTCGCGCTCGCCCGCGCCAACTGGTCGATGCCGCCCGATCACGGCGCCGCCATCGTCCGCACCATCCTCGACAGCGCGGACCTCACGGCAAGCTGGCGCGCGGAGTTGGACGCGATGCGGCTGCGCATCCGGAGCGTGCGCGAAGGCGTCGCCGCGTGCGACCCGGCGCTCGCCGGCCTGACGCAGCAGACCGGCATGTTCTCGATGCTGCCGCTGAGCCCGGAACAGATCCGCACGCTGCGCGAAGTTCACGCCGTTTACATGGCCGGATCGGGCCGGATCAACGTCGCCGGGCTGACGCCGGACGCGATCCCGGCGTTCGCCGCTGCCGTCGCCGCCGTTCGCTGAGAGGGAGACGATCATGGCACAGAGAGCCGCACTCAAGGTCCCCCTTCGCAACGCGCCGGACGAGAACGTCGACTGGCGGCGCGTCGCCTATCTGCTGAACCTGTCGCGCGCGCTCGACGCGATGGAGGAGCAGCGGCTGGTCCCTGAGAAGAAGGTGCTCTACCAGTTCTCGGCGCGCGGGCACGACATGGCGCAGATCCTGCTCGGTAGCCGTTTGGACAACCCGCGCGACGCGACCTGCGGCTACTATCGCTCGCGGCCGCTGCTGCTGGCGCTCGGCGTCGACGTCGCGGATGCGCTCGGCTCGTCGATGGGGCGCTCGGGCGGCTATTCGGACGGGCGCGACATCGGCGTGGTGTTCAACTTCCCGAACCCGAGCGGCGCCTCGGCGCTCCCCATGTGCGGCGGCGTCGGCGCGCAGTACACGCCGACCGCCGGATGGGCGCAGGCGATCGACTACTACCGCACCGTCATCAAGGACCCGGCCTATGACGACGCGCTCGCGGTCGTGCTCGGCGGCGACGGGTCGGTGGCCTCGAACGGTTTCTGGGCGGCGCTGACCGTCGCCACCACGCAGAAGCTGCCGATGCTGTTCTACATAGAGGACAACGGCTACGGCATCTCGGTGCCCTCCACGTTCCAGACGCCGGGCGGCAACATCGCCGCGAACCTCGCCGCGTGGCAGGACCTTCGCATCGTGAACGGCGACGGCACCGAGCCCGCCGAGGCGGCGCGGCTGATCGACGAGGCCGTCAGCTACGTGCGCGAGGAACGCGGGCCTGCCCTGCTCCGCCTCACCGTGCCGCGCCTGCAAGGCCACAGCTTCCAGGACACGCAGGCCTACAAGGACGAGGACTTCGTCGCCTCCGAATGGGCGCGCGACCCGCTGCCCAAGCTGAAGTCGTATCTCGTCCCCGCGCTGCTTTCCGAAAATGAATGGGCGGCGATCGAGGACGAGGCGCAGGCCGACGCCGAGGCCGCGCGCGAACGCGCCGAGGCGCGGCCGGCCGCGGACCCGGAAACCGTGATGCGGAACGTGTTCTTCGAGGGCGACCTCCAGACCGTGGGCGGCCAGTGGACGCACGGCTACACGCCGCCCGCTTCCACCGACCAGCCGAAGCCCGAAGGCCAGCGCATCAACATGGTGACGGCGATCCGCCGCACGCTGGAGCACGAGCTGGAGATCAACGAGCGCGTCGTGCTGTTCGGCGAGGACATCGGCCCCAAGGGCGGCGTCCATGCCGTGACGCTCGGGCTCCAGGAGCGCTTCGGCGAGGGGCGCGTGTTCGACACCAGCCTTTCCGAAGAAGGCATCATCGGCCGCGCCGTGGGCATGGCGCTCGCGGGGCTGATGCCGGTGCCGGAAATCCAGTTCCGCAAGTACGCCGAGCCCGCCACCGAGCAGATCAACGACTGCGGGACGATGCGCTGGCGCACCAACAACCGCTTCGCCGCGCCGATGGTGCTGCGCATCCCCGGCGGCTTCTTCAAGTGCGGCGACCCGTGGCACAGCCAGACGAACGAAGTCGCGTTCATCCACAACCCCGGCTGGAAGGTCGCGGTGCCTTCGAACGCGGAGGACGCCGTGGGCCTGCTGCGCGGCGCGCTGCGCGGCAACGACCCGGTGATCTTCTTCGAGCACCGCGCGATGCTGGACCACGCATGGGCGCGCCGCCCCTACCCCGGCGACGACTTCGTGCTGCCGTTCGGCAAGGCGAAGCGCACGCGCGAGGGCGGCGACATCACGATCATCACGTGGGGCGCGATGGTGCAGCGCTGCGAGGAGGCCGCCGAGGGCCGCTCCGCCGACGTGATCGACCTGCGCACGCTGATGCCGTGGGACAAGGCGGCAGTGCTCGACTCCGTGCGCCGCACGCGGCGCTGCCTGATCGTGCACGAGGATTTGCAGACGGCGGGTTTCGGCGCGGAGATCGCCGCCGTGGTGGCGGACGAGGCGTTCATGGACCTCGACGCGCCGGTCGCGCGGCTGACGATGCCCGACATCCCCAGCCCGCATAACCCGGTACTGCTCAACTGGGCGGTGCCCTCGGTCGAACGCATCCGCGCGAAGATCGACGACCTCATCGGTTTCTAGAAGGGCTTGGCCATGATCGACATCCTCGTTCCCTACGAGCAGGAGGGGACCAAGGCCATCGTGCGGAGCTGGCTCGTGAAAGTCGGCGAGCCGGTGAAGGAGAACGACCCGCTCGTCGAGCTGGAAACCGACAAG
>JACFNY010000298.1 GCA_019454625.1 Sphingomonadaceae bacterium | reverse complement strand
CCGCGATCCGGGACGGCTACATCGCCTCGGTCGAGGACCCTCTGACCCGCTACCTGCCCGAGCTTTCCGGCAGCGGCTACGACGGCGTCTCCATCCGCGCGCTGATGCAGATGACCTCCGGCGTGCAATGGGACGACACCCATACCAACCCCGCGTCCGAGCGGCGGCGTATGCTGGACCTCCAGATCGCGCAGCAGCCGGGCGCGATCATGCGCTACATGGCGGGCCTGCCCCGCACCAGCCCTCCAGGAACATCGTGGAATTACAGCACGGGCGAGACGCACGTCGTCGGCGCGCTCGTGCGCGCGGCGACGGGGAAGTGGCTCGCCGACTATCTTTCCGAGCGCATCTGGTCGCGCATCGGCACCGAGGCCGATGCCGCATGGTGGCTGGAATCGCCGGGCGGCCTCGAAGTCGCCGGGAGCGGCCTTTGCGCCACGCTCAGGGACTATGCGCGCTTCGGCCGCTTCATCCTCGAAGGCGGCGTCATCGACGGCGAGGCCGCGCTGCCCGAAGGGTGGACGGCGGAGGCCACCAGCGCGCGCGACATCGGCGGCCAGCGGCTCGATTACGGCTACATGTGGTGGGCGGTTCCGGCCCGCGACGGCTCGCTTGCCGACGGGGCCTTTTCAGCGCGCGGCATCTTCGGCCAATATATCTATCTGAACCCCGCGCGCCGCATTCAGATCGTGGTGCTGAGCGCGCGGTCGAAACCGAAAGGGGCCGAAGCGATCCTCGACAACGATTTCTTCAATTCGGTGGTCGAGGCGATTGGCTGATGATGAACGGCGGAGGCAAGACCGGGAAATGACCACCGCCGTCGATGCTCCCTGTCTGCCCGCCGGGCCCGCCCCCCGCGAAATCTGGGGTCAGCCGCGCGGCCTCGCCTACATCGCCTTCACCGAGGCTTGGGAGCGCTTCTCCTTCTACGGGATGCAGGCGCTGCTCGTGCTCTACATGGCGGGCCACCTGCTGCATCCCGGCAACATCGAGGCGGTGTGGGGCTTCGCGGCGTTTCGCGGCGCCATCGAGGCCGTCACCGGTCCGCTTTCGGTGCAGGCGCTCGCCTCGCAGATCTTCGGGCTCTACGTGGGCCTCATCTACTTCACGCCGGTGCTCGGCGGTCTCCTCGGCGACCGCGTGACGGGGCGCAAGCGCGCCGTGCTGGCGGGCGCGGGCCTCATGGCGATCGGCCACTTCCTCATGGCCTTCGAGGCGGCGTTCCTTCCCGCGCTCGGTTCGCTGATCCTCGGCGCGGGATTGCTGAAAGGCAACCTCGCCGCGCAGGTCGGCGACCTCTACGAGAAGAACGACAGCCGCCGCGACGGCGCCTTCACCATCTACTGCACCGCCATCAACGTCGGCGCGACGATCGCGCCGCTCATCTGCGGCACGCTCGGCGAGCTTTACGGCTGGCATTACGGGTTCGGCGCGGCCGGGATCGGAATGCTGGTGGGCATCGTCATCTACCTCGCCGGCTACCGCTATCTCCCGCCCGAAAACGCCGCCATCGAACGCGGCGACAAGCCGAAGCTCGCGCCCGGAGACGGCCGCGTCATCACGGCCCTCCTCGTCGTGCTTGCGATCACCGCGCTTTACTGGACCGCGCAGGCGCAGGTGTGGAACACTTATCCGCTGTGGGTGCGCGACCACGTCGGCCGCGACATCCTCGGCTGGACCGTGCCCGTCACCTGGTTCCAGTCGCTCGATTCGCTCGCGGTGCTGCTGCTCGCGCCGGTGATGGTCGTGGCCTGGCGCAAGCAGGCGAAGCGCGGCACCGAGCCGACCGAGCTTTCCAAGATCGCCATCGGCTGCACCGCGTTCGGCACCGCCTGCCTGCTGCTCAGCATGGGGGAACTCACCGCCGGCAGCGGCAAGGTCGCCCTCGTCTGGCCGGTCGCCTTCCATTTCCTCTGCGCCGTCGGCTATCTCTATGTCGGGCCGATCGCGCTCGCGCTCGTGTCGCGCGATGCGCCTGCCGCCGTGAACGCGATGATGGTCGGCGCCTACTACCTCGGCATCTTCATCGGCGGCATCGGCAGCGGCTGGCTCGGCCGTTTCTACGAGCCGGTCGGCCCGTTCGGCTTCTGGATGATCCACGCAGCGGTCGTGGTGAGCGGCGCGCTGTTCGTCCTGCTGCTGCGGCCGTGGCTCGTCCGGACGCTCCGTTCGAAGACAGCCGAATAAAAAGTTTCAGGAGGAACCGCACAATGAAAACCATGCTCGCCGCCATCGGCCTGCTTGCCGGGGCGGCCTGCCCCGCGCTCGGCGCGACGATCGTCGCCTGCCCCGCGAACGCATCCGCCACGGACTGCGCCTTCAAGGGCGACGGGGCGATACAGGCCGCGATCGACAAGGCCGCCGACGGCGATACCGTTCGCGTGCGTGCAGGCGTCTATACGCCGCGCGCGTATCGCGACCTGCCGTACAAAGAAATCATCGTCCGCACCTTTGTCGCCGTCGACGGCAAGCACCTCACCGTAGAGGGCGAGAAGGGCGCGATCCTCGACGGCAGCGCGGGCCTTCCGACCACGGCCATCGGCCTCAGGAACGCGGACGTGACGATCAGCGGCCTCGAGATCACCGGCTTCCGCTTCGACATCGAGGAAGACGACATCTACGAAGGCCACGGCATCTTCGCGGTGGACAGCCGCGCGCGCATCTCAGGCGTCACCATCAGCCGCTACCAGAAGATGGGCCTCACCGGGCGTGGCAATACGATCCTCGACGTGCGCGATCTCCGGGTGCTCGACGGCCATGTCGCGACGTGGCTCTACGAAGGCGCCTATCTGCGGCTCGACGGAGCGGTTTTCCGCAACAACGATTCCTCGGCGGTCGCCGCCTACAACGACAGCGTCGCCCATCTCGCCCGCATCGCGGTCGACCGGAGCGCCGACGACGGCCTCTACGCGGAAGACGATGCGGTGATTTACGTTTCGGACTCGCTCATCGTGGGGAGCAAGCCGATCGCACTCAACGCGACGGGCAAAAGCCGCATCGTCGGCCGCAACCTCGCGCTCCACGGCAATGCCGCCGACGCGAGCGAAACCGGCGTGACGCTGGAAGGCGTCGTCACATGCGTCCCGCGCGTCGATGAGGACTAACGACCGCTTGCCGGATCCCCGATCAGGCGCAAGGGAATCGGCCCGGACGCCG
>JACFNY010000297.1 GCA_019454625.1 Sphingomonadaceae bacterium | reverse complement strand
CGCCGGTCTTGGAGACGCCCTCGCCGTACATGATGTCGAACTCGACCTGCTTGAACGGCGGCGCCACCTTGTTCTTCACCACCTTCACGCGCGTCGCGTTGCCGACGATCTCGTCGCGGTCCTTGATCTGGCCGGTGCGGCGGATGTCGAGACGGACGCTCGCGTAGAACTTGAGCGCGTTGCCGCCGGTCGTCGTCTCCGGGTTGCCGTACATGACGCCGATCTTCATGCGGACCTGGTTGATGAAGATGACGATGCAGCGCGAGCGGCTGATCGAGCCGGTGAGCTTCCTCAACGCTTGGCTCATCAGGCGTGCCTGCAGGCCGACGTGGCTGTCGCCCATCTCGCCTTCGATCTCCGCCCGCGGCACCAGCGCGGCGACCGAGTCGACGACGAGGATGTCGATGGCGTTCGAGCGCACCAGCGTGTCGGTGATCTCCAGCGCCTGCTCGCCCGTGTCGGGCTGCGAGACGATGAGGTTGTCGACGTCGACGCCGAGCTTCTTGGCGTAGACCGGATCGAGCGCGTGCTCGGCGTCGATGAACGCCGCCGTGCCGCCGCCCTTCTGCGCCTCGGCGATGGCATGGAGCGCGAGCGTGGTCTTGCCCGAGCTTTCCGGGCCGTAGATCTCGATGACGCGGCCGCGCGGGAAACCGCCGACGCCGAGCGCGAGGTCGAGCCCCAGCGACCCCGAAGAAATCGCCTCGATCTCCAGCGCCTCGCGTTGGCCAAGCTTCATCGCCGAGCCCTTGCCGAACGCCCGGTCGATCTGCGCCAGAGCCGCGTCGAGAGCCTTTTGCTTGTCCATGCCTGATTCCACCACCCGAAGCGCTGATGCCATTGTCCGGTCCCTCCTAGTGGGCTGACGAAGCCGTTTCAATGCAGGATCGTGTACGTGGTTTGTTCCAACCGCGCAAGCGCTTTTGTTCTATTTTCGTTCTTTACTTGGCGGCCGCCGGTTCTGGCTTCGTGCGCACCTTGCCGCGCGCGATCTCCTGCCGCACCTTGTCGGAAAGCTCCTGCACCGAGAACGGCTTGGCGAGGAACGCCACGTCGGGCACGTCGATCGACTTGCGGAGCTGCTCCTCGGCGTAGCCCGACATGAAGATGATCTTGAGGTCGGGGAAGGTCTTGCGGGCATGCTGGACGAGCGTCGGACCGTCCATCGTCGGCATCACGACATCGGAGATGAGAAGGTCGACGCCTTCGGGCATCTGCTCCAGCAGTTCCAGCGCCTCCTCGCCGTGGCCTGCCGTCACCACCTCGTAGCCCTTGCGCGTCAGCGCGCGCTCGGCGACGGCGCGGACCATCGCCTCGTCCTCCACGAGCAGGATCTTGCCCTGCCCCCACGGGTCGCCGCCGTCTTCGCCGGACGCCGCCGCATCCGCCTCGGGCAGCGCTTCCTGCGCGGGCAGGTAGATCGTGAAGGTGGTGCCGCCGCCCCGCACGCTGTCGGCGAAGATGTAGCCGCCCGACTGCTTGACGATGCCGTACACGGTGGAAAGCCCGAGGCCGGTGCCGCGCCCGACCTCCTTGGTGGTGAAGAACGGCTCGAAGATCTTGCCGAGGATTTCGGGCGGGATGCCGGTGCCCGTGTCCTTCACGGCGATCGCGACATATTCCGCCGAAGGCATGCCCTCGCGGTCGAGCTTCTTCGCCTCGCGCGCCGAAACCGCGAAGGTCGAGATGGTGAGCTCGCCGCCTTCGGGCATCGCGTCGCGCGCGTTCACCGCGAGGTTGACGATCACCTGCTCCATCTGGCCGGGGTCGGCGCGCACGGGCGCGAGGTTGCGGCCGTGCTTCACGGTCAGCGTCACCGTCTCGCCGAGCAGGCGTTTCAGCAGGTGGCTGAGTTCGCCGACGATGTCCGACACGTGGACCAGCTGCGGCCGCAGCGTCTGCTGGCGCGAGAAGGCGAGCAGCTGGCGCACAAGGTTCGCGGCGCGGTTCGCGTTCTGGCGGATCTGGTTGATGTCGTCGAAGTCGCTGTCGCCCGGCGTGTGGCGGAGCAGCATGAGGTCGCAGTAGCCGATCACGGCGGTGAGGATGTTGTTGAAGTCGTGCGCGACGCCGCCCGCGAGCTGGCCCACGGCCTGCATCTTGGTCGCCTGCGCGATCTGCTTTTCGAGCTTCAGCTGCTCCTGGTTGTCCTTCAGCGACAGCACCACGGCGGGGCCGCCCGCGCCCGGCGCCTTGCCCACGGTGAGCGCGACCGGCTCCTCCGGCTTGTGCTTCAGGTGGACGCGAAGGTCGCGCGCGCGCTCGATGGAGGCGGCGGCGCGGCGCACGGCGTCCGACACCATCGTCTTGTCCTCGTCGACGACGAGGTCGCTCGGATAGCGGACCTCGCTCCCCTCCTCGACGCCGGCGATCGCCGCGAAGCTCTCGTTCATGAAGGTGAAGCGGCCGTCGCGGTCGGCGAGCGCGAGCCCGATCGGCAGCACCGAAAGCAGCGCCGGCAGGCTGTCGGGCACCGGCTTCGCCGCCTCCGCCGCGCCGCCTTCGCGCAGGATCAGGAACACGTAGGCGTTCGTCCCCGGCTCCTTCTGGTTGCCGAGCGGCAGTTCGATGAGACGGACGGGAATGCTCGCGCCGCCGCCGGTCTTCATGCGCCGCGCACCGTCCTCGTCCGCCTCGAGGATGTCGACGAGGTTCGTCGGCACGCGCCCCGATCCGCCGGTGATCGCGTTCTTGAAGGCGCCGTTCGCGGCGATGATCCTGCCGGAGGGATCGGCCATCACGATCATCAGCCCGGCGCCGCCGAGCCAGATGCCCGCCGGGCCTTCCAGCAGCGCGACCGTGTCGTCCATCGCCTTCTCGGCAGTGCCGCGCCTCAGCGTCCACAAGAGGTAGCTCCGCGCCGTGTCGGCGGGCCGCACCGAAACCCGCAGCCTGCGCCGCGCGCCGCCGACGGCCTGCTCGATCTCGGCAAAGCCGTTGCCGTCGCGCCGCGCCTGCTCGGCGATGTTGGCAAGGCGGCCGCGGCTGGCCTCGTCCTCCCCCGCGAGGTCGAAGGGCGAGGGATAGCCGTCGCAGCGCGTGCCGTAGGCGGCGTTCGCGCAGACGAGCTTGCCTTCCGCGTCGGTGACGGCGAGCGCATCGCTGCGCGAATCGAGCGCGGTCCGCATCATCGTCCAGTCGATGCCGCCTGCGCCGCGCC
>JACFNY010000296.1:399-3172 GCA_019454625.1 Sphingomonadaceae bacterium | reverse complement strand
GCTGGTGCAGGCGGAATCGGTGCGGCTGCACACGGCGCTGGGCGTGCCGGAGATGGAAAAACTCGGCATGGGCGCGATCCTCAGCGTCGGCAAGGGATCGACGCGGCCGCCGCGCATGTTGATCGTCGAGTACCGCGGCGGCGGCGGCGAGGCGCCGCTGGTGCTGGCGGGCAAGGGCATCACCTTCGAGTCGGGCGGCATCTCGCTGAAGCCGGGCGCGGGCATGTGGCAGATGCGCACCGATATGGCCGGGGCGGCGGCGACCGTCGGCACCGTGCTGTCGCTTGCGAAAAGCGGCGCGCCCGTCAACGTGGTCGCCGTCGCCGCGCTTGCCGAGAACATGCCGGGCGGCGGCGCGACGCGGCCCGGCGACGTCGTGAAGGCGTACAACGGCAAGTTCATCGAAGTGATGAACACCGACGCCGAGGGGCGCATGGTGCTCGCCGACGCGGTTTCCTATGCCGATGCCCGCTACAAGCCGGCGGCGATCGTCGATGTCGCGACATTGACCGGCGCGATCGGCATCGCGCTCGCAGACGATTATGCGGGCCTGTTCTCGCGGCATGATGCGCTTGCCGCGCAGCTTCTGGCATCGGGCGAGGCGGCGGGCGAACCGCTGTGGCGGATGCCGCTCCACGAAGCCTATGCGGACCGCATGAAATCCGTCGTCGCCGACATCCAGAACGCGCCGGAAGGTGCAAGGCCGGGCGCCGGGCTCGGCGCGCATTTCATCGGCGCGTTCGTGAAGCCCGAAACGCCGTGGGCGCATCTCGACGTCGCCATGACGGTCTGGACGGACAAGGGGCAGCCCACCGCACCCAAGGGCGCCGTCGGCTATGGCGTGCGTCTGCTCGACAATTTCGTGCGCAACTGGAAGCCCGTGCCGCGCACGGCGGGCGAGGGCGGCCGCTAGACCGCGATCGTTTCAGGCCTTCATCGCCTTTTCCGCCTGCGCCCACGCGAGCCTGGCGAGCGGCACCAGCCGCTCGCTCATCGCGGCGGCGTGGGCGTTTGAGGCGGTGCCCCTTATGTACCGCCCCTTGATGCCGTGGATGATCGCGGCGAGGCGGAACATATTGAAGGCGATGTAGAAATCGAGGTCGGGGATGCCGCTGCGCCCGGTGCGGCGGCAATAGGCCTCGACATATTCGGCCTCGCCCGGGATGCCGAGCGCGGCGAGGTCCTTGCCTGCGAGCCCCGCCGTTTCCTCGGGCGGCATCCGGTACATCATCAGGTGGTAGGTAAAGTCGGCGAGGGGATGGCCGAGCGTCGAGAGCTCCCAGTCCAGCACCGCGAGCACCTTCGGCTCGGTGGGGTGGAAGATCATGTTGTCGGCGCGGTAGTCGCCGTGCACCACGCTCGTCTCGTCGCCGGGCGGGATGTTGGCGGGCAGCCATTCGCACAGCCGGTCCATCTCCTCGAAATGCCCGGCCTGCTCGTCGTCCTTGTACTGGCCCGCCCAGCGGCCGATCTGGCGCGCGAAATAATTGCCGGGCTTTCCGAAATCGCCGAGGCCGATCGCCTCGGGATCGAAATTGTGGAGGTCGGCGATGGTGCTGTTCATGGCGTCGAAGTGCGCGGCGCGGCGTTCCCTCGGCTCGTCGGGGAAGGACGTGTCCCACACCACGCGCCCGTCGACGCAGTCCATCACGTAGAACCACGTGCCGATCACGTCCTCGTCGGTGCAGAGGCCGTAGGGGCGCGCCACGGGGAAGCCCTGCGCGTAAAGCGCGCTGATCACGCGGTATTCGCGGTCGACGGCGTGCGCGGATTTGAGGAGCTGCCCCGGCGGCTTGCGGCGCATCACGTAGGTCTTCGCGGGCGTCACCAGCTTGTAGGTCGGGTTCGACTGGCCGCCCTTGAACTGCTCGACCGTCAGCGGACCCTTGTAGCCCTCCACATTGGCCTGCATCCAGTCCGCGAGGCGCGCCTCGTCGAAGCGGTGCTGCTCGCGAACCGCCTGTGTCCCGGAGAACTGCTCCTGCTTGGTGGTCACGCCGTCTATCCCTCCCGTGCGATCGCCCTCCAGCCGATATCTGACCTGTAAAAGCCCTCCGGCCACCTGATCTTTTCGGCAGCGGCATAGGCGCGGTCCCGTGCTTCGCGGACGGTGCGACCAGTGGCGGTGACGTTGAGCACGCGGCCGCCGTTCGCGATCAGCCGGCCTTCGGCATCGCGCGCGGTGCCCGCGTGGAAGATGACGACGCCTTCGCCCGCCGCTGTCTCGACGCCCTCGATCACCGTGCCCTTCCTCGGCGTACCCGGATAGCCCTCCGCTGCCATCACCAGCGTGAGCGCTGGGGCGTCGTGCCACTGGACGCTGACGTGTTCGAGGCCGCCGTCCACCGCTGCGAGCAGAACGGGCACGATGTCCGATTTCATGCGCAGCATGAGGACCTGACATTCCGGGTCGCCGAAGCGGGCGTTGTATTCGATGAGCTGCGGGCCGGTTTCGGTCAGCATCAGTCCCGCGTAGAGCACGCCGACATAGGGAATGCCGTCCGCGGCCATCGCGTCCACCGTGGGCTGCACGATCTCGCGCATCACCTGCGCCTCGAGCTCCGGCGTGAGGACCGGCGCAGGGGAATAGGCGCCCATGCCGCCGGTGTTGGGGCCGGTGTCGCCGTCGCCGACGCGCTTGTGGTCCTGGCTGGTGGCGAGCGGCAACGCGGTTTTGCCGTCCACCATCGAGATGAAGCTGGCTTCCTCGCCCTCGAGGAACTCCTCGATCACCACCCGCGCGCCGGCGTCGCCGAAGGCGTTGCCGGAAAGC
>JACFNY010000296.1:0-389 GCA_019454625.1 Sphingomonadaceae bacterium | reverse complement strand
CGCCCGCCGCGCCGAAGCTGCCGCTGAACATGTCGTCGATGGCAGCATTCGCGTCTTCGCACGTCTCGGCGATGATGACGCCCTTGCCCGCCGCGAGCCCGTCCGCCTTGATGACGATGGGGAGGCCGCGCGTCGCCGCATAGGCCTTCGCCGCCGCCGCGTCCGTGAAGCGCTCGTAGGCGGCGGTGGGAATCCCTGCGCGCTTGCACAGGTCCTTGGTGAAGCCCTTTGAGCCTTCGAGCTGCGCGGCCTTCGCGCTCGGCCCGAACGCCTTGATGCCCGCCGCCGTCAGCGCGTCCACCAGCCCCTCGACGAGCGGCTGCTCCGGCCCGACGACGACGAAGCCCACGGCCTTCTCCCGGCAGAAGGCGATGACCGCCGCGTGGTCG
>JACFNY010000295.1 GCA_019454625.1 Sphingomonadaceae bacterium | reverse complement strand
GATCATCCTCGTCAACTCGAACCCGGCGACGATCATGACCGATCCCGATCTCGCCGACGCGACCTACGTGGAGCCGATCACGCCCGAGATGGTCGCCAAGGTCATCGAGAAGGAGCGGCCCGACGCCGTGCTCCCGACGATGGGCGGGCAGACCGCGCTCAACACGGCGCTGGCGCTGGCGCGCGACGGCACGCTCGACAAGTACGGCGTGAAGC
Source organism: Sphingomonadaceae bacterium (assembly GCA_019454625.1). GTDB lineage: Bacteria > Pseudomonadota > Alphaproteobacteria > Sphingomonadales > Sphingomonadaceae > Sphingosinicella. Next base: position 2,957 of record JACFNY010000295.1, on the reverse strand, counting down.
TGATCGGCGCGGACGCGGAGGCCATCGACAAGGCTGAGGACCGGTGGAAGTTCCGCGAGGCGATGGACAAGATCGGCCTCGAATCCGCACGCTCCGCTATCGCGCACACGCTCGACGAGGCGCTCGAAGGGCTGGAGAAGGTGGGGCTTCCCGCGATCATCCGCCCGTCCTTCACGCTCGGCGGCACCGGCGGCGGTGTCGCCTACAACCGCGAGGAGTTCGAGGAGATCGTGCGCAAGGGGCTGGATGCCAGCCCGACCACCGAGGTGCTGATCGAGGAATCGCTGCTCGGCTGGAAAGAATATGAGATGGAGGTTGTCCGCGACCGGAACGACAACGCCATCATCATCTGCTCCATCGAGAACGTAGACCCGATGGGCGTCCACACCGGCGACAGCATCACCGTCGCCCCAGCGCTGACGCTGACCGACAAGGAATACCAGATCATGCGGAACGCGAGCATCGCGGTCCTGCGTGAAATCGGCGTGGAAACAGGCGGTTCGAACGTCCAGTTCGCAGTGAATCCAAAGGATGGCCGCCTCGTCGTCATCGAGATGAACCCGCGCGTGTCGCGCTCCTCCGCGCTCGCCTCGAAGGCGACCGGCTTTCCCATCGCCAAGGTCGCCGCGAAGCTCGCCGTCGGCTATACGCTCGATGAGATCGAGAACGACATCACCGGCGCGACGCCCGCCAGCTTCGAGCCGACGATCGACTACGTGGTCACCAAGATCCCGCGCTTCGCCTTCGAGAAGTTCAAGGGCACGCCGAGCACGCTCACCACCGCCATGAAGTCGGTGGGCGAGGTGATGGCGATCGGCCGCTCGATCCACGAGAGTATGCAGAAGGCCTTGCGCGGCCTCGAAACCGGGCTCACCGGCTTCGACGAGGTCGAGGCGCTGGCGGGCGCGGGCAACGACGAGGTGGAAGCGGCGCTGGCGCTCGCGACACCGGACCGGCTGCTCGTCGTCGCCGAGGCGGTCCGGCGCGGCATCCCGGACGCGGACATCCACCGCCTGTCCGCCTACGACCCGTGGTTCATCGCGCGTACCCGCGAAATCGTGGAAGCCGAGGAGAAGGTCCGCGAGAACGGCCTGCCGAAGGACGCGGACGGTTTCCGCGCGCTGAAGGCGATGGGCTTCTCGGACGCGCGGCTGGCGACGCTCGTCGGCTGGCACGAGGCGGCGGTCGCCGAGCAGCGTCGCGGGCTCGGCGTGCGCCCGGTGTTCAAGCGCATCGACACCTGCGCCGCGGAGTTCGAGGCGAAGACGCCCTACATGTATTCGACCTACGAGGCGCCGAGCTTCGGCACGCCCGAGGACGAGAGCCAGCCGACGGACGCGAAGAAGGTCGTCATCCTCGGCGGCGGCCCGAACCGCATCGGGCAGGGCATCGAGTTCGATTACTGCTGCTGCCACGCCTGTTTCGCGCTCGACGAGGCGGGCTACGAGACCATCATGGTCAACTGCAACCCGGAGACGGTCTCCACCGACTACGACACGTCGGACCGCCTCTATTTCGAGCCGCTGACCACCGAGGACGTGCTCGAGATCCTGAACGTCGAGATGTCGAAGGGCACGCTCGCGGGTGTGATCGTGCAGTTCGGCGGGCAGACGCCGCTGAAGCTGGCGCAGGGGCTGGAGGACGCAGGCATCCCGATCCTCGGCACCTCGCCCGACGCCATCGACCTCGCCGAGGACCGCGAGCGCTTCGCGAAGCTCGTCGGCGACCTCGGCCTCAAGCAGCCCTCGAACGGCCTTGCGCGCAGCCTCGAAGAGGCGATCCGCGAGGCCGACCGCATCGGCTACCCGGTGCTGCTGCGCCCGTCCTACGTGCTCGGCGGCCGCGCCATGGAGGTCGTGGAGAACCAGGCGCAGCTCGAAACCTACATCGCGACGGCGGTGAAGGTTTCCGGTTCCTCACCGGTGCTCGTCGACCAGTACCTGCGCGACGCGGTCGAGGTCGACGTGGATGCGCTGTCGGACGGTAGCGAGGTCGTTGTCGCGGGGGTGCTCCAGCATATCGAGGAGGCGGGCGTCCATTCCGGCGACAGCGCCTGCTCGCTGCCGCCCTACAGCCTTTCCGCCGATGTCGTGGCCGAGATCGAGCGGCAGACGGTGGCGCTCGCCAAGGCGCTCAGCGTCAAGGGCCTGATGAACGTGCAGTACGCCGTGAAGGACGGGACTGTGTACCTCATCGAGGTGAACCCGCGCGCCAGCCGCACGGTGCCCTTCGTCGCCAAGGCGATCGGGCGGCCGATCGCGAAGATCGCCGCGCGCGTGATGGCGGGCGAGGCGCTGGCCTCGTTCGGCCCGATCAACCGCAATATCCCCTATATCGCCGTGAAGGAGGCCGTGTTCCCGTTCGCGCGCTTCCCCGGCGTGGACCCGATCCTCGGGCCGGAGATGAAGTCGACGGGCGAGGTGATGGGCATCGACGCCGATTTCGCCACCGCTTTCGCCAAGAGCCAGCTTGCCGCCGGCGTGGTGCTTCCCGATGGCGGCACCGTGTTCGTCTCCGTGAAGGACAGCGACAAGCCCGCGGCGCTGACGGCGGCGCGCGGGCTCGTGGAGCTCGGGTTCCGCATCGTCGCCACGTCCGGAACGGCACGCTTTCTGGCGGGCGAGGGGCTGGAGGTCGAGCAGGTCAACAAGGTGCTGGAAGGCCGGCCGCACATCGTCGACCGGATCAAGGACGGCGACATAGACCTCATCTTCAACACCACCGAGGGCGCGCAGAGTCTGAAGGACTCGCAGTCGATCCGCGCCTCGGCGCTGTACGGCAAGGTTCCTTATTATACGACGGCGGCGGAATCGCTGGCGGCGGTCATGGCCATCCGGGCGATGCGACAACAACCCCTTGCAGTCCGCTCACTGCAATCTTACTATTCAGACCTCGATACCTGATCCCCGACAGTTCTGGCGAAGAGACGGCGGATTTTCCGCCGAGGGGCCGGTTTG
>JACFNY010000294.1 GCA_019454625.1 Sphingomonadaceae bacterium | reverse complement strand
CGAGATCACGGGCGAACCGGTGCATCGCGGCGGCGAGATCGAGGGACTTGCGCTGAAGCCCGCGGGAAGTGGCGGATTGTTTAACGAAATCGGCTTAAAGGCAGGCGACGTGTTGCTTTCGGCGAACGGCGTCCGAATCGATTCAGAGACGCTGCCCGGAAGTATCGCGAACCTCATCGGCGACAACGATGTCGCGGTGCTGGAGATCAGGCGTGGGGCCGAGGTGCAGACTGTGACGTTCGAGATCGTTCGGTGAAGGTGGGCCGTTTCCTGATCGGCGCGGCGCTGGCGCTCGCCTTCGCGGTGCCCGCGCCCGCGCAGCAGGTGATCAACCTGCGCGATGCCGACATCCGCGCCTATATAGAAGATGTCGCCCGCACCACGGGCCGCACCTTCATCATCGATCCCGCCGTGCAGGGCAAGGTGTCGGTCGTCGCCGACCGGCCGCTGTCGCGCACGCAGTATTTCGAGGTGTTCCTCTCGACGCTCCGCGCGAACGGCTTCATCGCGATCCCCACGGACGGCGGCGCCTTCCGCATCGCGCCCGCCGCGAATGCCGCGCAGCAGCCCTCGCGCGGCGGCAGCAGCAGCTTCGTGACTCAAGTCATCGACCTCAAGTCGATTGACACGCAGTCCGCCATCGAGGCGCTGCGCCCGCTCGTCAGCGCGCAGGGCCAGATCACCGCGAGCAAGACCGGCAGCGCCGTCGTCATCGCCGACTATGCCGACAACCTCGCCCGCGTGCGCTCGGTGCTGAAGGACATCGACCGCGACCGCACCACCATGCGCCTCATCACGCTCGACAACGCCGGCGCGCGCGAAATCGCCGCGGCGATTGAATCGGTGTCGCGCGCGGCGGGGGCCGGTGCGGGCAGTGCCGGCGCGGTGTCCGTGATCGCCGTCGACAGCTCGAACAGCGTCATCCTGCGCGGCGATCCCGATGCGGTGTCGCGTATGGCGGCGATCGTCTCCGATCTCGACAAGCGTGCCTCGGCGGGTACGGACATACAGGTGGTTTTCCTCCAGAACGCCGACGCGGGCGCGCTGCTTCCGGTGCTCCAGCAGCTCGCCGGGCAGCAGGTGCAGGTCACGGTGGTGAACAGCGCCCCGCAATCCGGCGAGGGCGGGCAGGCATCGGGTGCGGGGGCGACGGTGTCCACGACGCCAGCGGGCAGCGCGCCGCCGGGTCCGGGCCGCGCAGTCATCGCGCGCTACGAAGGCGCGAACGCGCTCGTCATCTCCGCACCGCCCGACGTGCAGCGCTCGCTCGGCGAGGTGATTCGCAAACTCGACGTGCGGCAGGAGCAGGTGCTCGTCGAGGCGATCATCGTCGAGATCTCGGACAATGCGGCGAAGCAGCTCGGCGTCCAGTTCCTGCTTGCGGGCACGGGAAGCAACAGCGTGCCGTTCGCTGTCACGAATTATTCAAACAGCGCGCCCAATCTGCTCGCGATTGCAGGGGCCATCGGTGCGCGCGAACTCGACAGGACTCAGACGACCACGACCGACGGCGTCACCACGACGGGCCGCACCTCGTCCGCGGCCGGGGACGCGCTCGAACAGGCGGCGGTCCAGTCGCTGCTCGGCGTGTCCGGCTCGCTGTTCGGCTTCGGCGGCGAGATCGGCAACGATGCGCTGTTCGGCGCCGTGATCAACGCCGTGAAGTCCGATACCGCCTCCAACGTGCTGTCGACGCCATCGATCATGACGCTCGACAATCAGGAGGCGAAGATACTCGTCGGCCAGGAAGTGCCGATCACCACGGGCGAGGCGCTGTCGCCCAATTTCGACAACGCCTTCCGCACCGTGCAGCGCCAGAACGTCGGCGTGCAGCTGGAGGTGAAGCCGCAGATCAACGCGGGCGGCGCGATCAAGCTGTTCCTGCGGCAGGAGGTGTCGTCGATCGCCGGGCCGGTGGCGACGGGTTCGGCCGATCTCATCATCAACAAGCGCGAGATCGAGACGACCGTGACGGTGGACGACGGCGACATCATCGCGCTCGGCGGCCTCATCGATGAGAACGAGCGCCGCACCATCGAGAAGGTGCCGCTGCTCGGCGACATCCCGCTCGTCGGCGAGGTCTTCAAGAGCCGGTCGCGCAGCCGCACCAAGACCAACCTCATGATCTTCATCCGCCCCACCATTGTGCGCAGCCGGCAGGACGCGCAGGCGATCAGCGCGCGGCGCTACAATTATGCGCGCGAGATGCAGCGCGAGCGGTATCCCAAGCAGGAACCCTCGCTCGACGCGCTGGTGCGCGACTACATGGGCGCCGCGCCGCCCGTCGCGCCGCGACCCTCGGAGTAGGACCCATGACGGCCGGCGACGCCGCACCGCTGCCTTCCGAACGCCCGCTCCAGATTCCCTATGCCTTCGCCAAGCGCTTCGGCGTCATCGTGCTTGAAGACGAGAGTGCGGAGATCGGGGTGGGCCTTCGCGAAGGCGACGACCCGCGTGCGCTCACCGAGGTGCGGCGCATCCTCGGCCGGCCCATCGTCGTGCGCTTCGTGCCGCGCCGCGAGTTCGAGCGGCTGCTTCAGGAGCGCTACGCGACAGACGGCCTCAGCGCCGAGCAGGTGTCGGACCGGCTCGGCGAGGTCGGCGATCTCGGCGCGCTCGCCGAGGACATTCCTGCCGCCGAGGACCTGCTCGACACGCAGGACGACGCCCCCGTCATCCGCCTCATCAACGGCGTCATCGCCGAGGCGGTACGGCAGGGCGCGTCCGACATCCACGTCGAGCCCTACGAGGCCTCGCTGATCGTCCGCCTGCGCGTGGACGGTGTGCTGCGCGAGGCGCTGCGTCTGCCCGCGAAGGTGGCGCCGCTCGTCGTCAGCCGCATCAAGGTGATGGCGCGTCTCGACATCGCCGAGCGCCGCCTGCCGCAGGACGGGCGCATCGGGCTCTCTCTGGGCGGCCGCGCGCTCGACGTGCGCGTCTCGACTTTGCCCTCGCGCCACGGCGAGCGGGTGGTGCTGCGCATCCTCGACAAGGAACAGGCCGAACTCGGCCTCGAAGACCTCGGAATGCCCGCCGACCTGCTCCGCATCGTCACCGATGCGCTGAAGGAGCCGCACGGCATCATCCTCGTCACCGGCCCCACCGGCTCGGGCAAGACGACGACGCTCTATTCGGGTCTCCGCCTTTTGAACGACGGCACGCGTAACATCCTCACCG
>JACFNY010000293.1 GCA_019454625.1 Sphingomonadaceae bacterium | reverse complement strand
ACCGCGCGATCGACGAGGGGCGGCTGCAACCGCTCGTCGATTCCGGCATCACGTGGCTCGCGCGCGTGCTCGACCAGAACGAGGGGCTGATCCGCGATCTCGTGGAGGCGCGGACGATGTGGCTGCTGCGCCTCGCCTCGCTCGACGAGCGGCTCGCCAATTCGATCATCGAGGCGCTGCGGCGGCTGCTGAACGAGATGTCGGCCGATCCCGAGCATCCGCTGCGCCTGAAGGTGATGGTGGCGATGAAGGACTTCGCATTCGACCTCCAGTTCGAATCGGAAACGCAGGCGCGCGTCGAGGCGTTGAAGCTGGAGGTGATCGAGAACCCGGAGCTGGGCGGCTTCCTCGACGGCATCTGGACGAACGCCAAGACCTCGCTCCGCGCGTCGCTCGCCGACCCCGGGCAGGCGCTCGCGGGCCGCGTCGGCGAGGCCGCGCGCCATATCGGGCAGACCACCGAGAACGACCCCGCGCTGCGGCGCGCGCTCAACAAGTACACGCGCCGCGCCATCGTCGGCGTCGTCGCGGACTACGGCGACGAGCTTGTCCGCATCGTGTCGGACACCGTGCGGAACTGGGACGCGGACACCGTCACCGAGCGCGTCGAGCGCGCGGTGGGCCGCGACCTCCAGTTCATCCGCATCAACGGCACGCTGGTGGGCGGCCTCGTCGGCCTCACCATCCACGCGGTGACGGAACTGCTCTAGCCCTTTGTGGCCGCATCGTTCTTCGCGGAAAACCGGTTCCCACTTTTCCGCACGATGCTCTAGACTCGGGAATCCCGCTTCCGCGCGCGGAAGGCGCGGACCTTGGTGAGATTGCCGCACGCCGCGGACGAGCACCACGTCTTCGAGCGATTGCGGCTGCCGTCGAAGAACGCCCAGTGGCAGTCGTCGTTGGCGCAGAGCTTCACGCGGCGCATCTCGCCGCTCGCGAGGACGTCGGCGAAGGAGAGTGCGGCGAACGCGGCGGGCGAGCCCGCGAGGCCGGATTCGAGGCCGAGTTCGCCCGAACCCGAGTCGCGAACGTGCAGCGTCCGTTCCGCCTTGGCGAGGCAGGCGTTGATCCGGGCGAGGGCGGCGGGGTCCGCTCTCTCGCCCGTCATCGCGCTCGCGATCACGCTGCGGAGCGCCGACCGGAGCTGCTTGAGATCCTCGATGTCCCGATCCCGAAGCGTCATGGGCCTTCCCCAGCGGACGAGCAGCCTTTCGGCCCAGGCGCGGTCGTCGAGATGATCGGTGACGCGGCCCGGCCCCTCGATATGCTCGCTGTTGATCAGGTCGAGGAAAGGAAGTCTGGAATTTGTAACCATCATTTTCAGTTTGACTCGTTACACCGGATCGCGGCACAGCGCCAGCCCTGACGATAGGGAGACCGCGAATGGATGGACGATCGAAAGCGCCGGGGACAGTGATCATCGTGGGGGCGGGCATAACCGGCTGCGCGATCGCTTATCATCTTGCCCGGCTCGGGCATACGGACGTCACGGTGCTCGACCGCGGCACGCTCGGGGCGCCGCTCGGCTCGACAGGCCATGCGCCGGGGCTGCTCGGGCGCAACTCGGCGTCTCCGGTCATGGCGGCGCTCGCCGACTATACGGCGGACCTGCTGGCGCGGCTTCCGGGCGCCGTGTTCAACAAGGTCGGCAGCATCGAGGTCGCCCGCGAGACGGAAACGGCGGACCTGCTGGAACGCAAGGCGGCGACGGCGCGGGGATACGGGTTCGACGCGCATCTGGTCGGCCCCGGAGAGCTTGCCGGGCTGGTGCCCTACATGGATGCCTCCGGTCTGAAACGGGGCCTGTACCTCCCGGACGACGGCACGCTCGATGCCCGCGCTGCGCTGCGCGGTCTCCATGAGGGCGCGCGGGACGCCGGGGTGACGTTTCGGGAGACCGCCGCGGTCAGGGACTTGCTGGTTCGCGAGGGGCGGGTCGTCGGTGTCGTCACCGATGAGGGCGAGATCGTCGGGGACAGGATCGTCATCGCGGTCGGCATCTGGGGCGCCGAGCTTTTGAAACGGCACGGCATCGCCTTGCCGTTGCTCCCGGTCCAGCACCCCTATTTCACGACCGCGCCGATGGCGGTTCTGGACGGGGGGAGCGCGCCTTCGCGACATCCGATGGTGCGGGACCTGGAAAACCTCTTCTACCTGCGCGAGCACGGCGACCGGCTCGGCTTCGGCTGGTACAACCACGCGCCCGCGCCGGCGGAGGTGGCGGGGCTCATCGAAGCCGAAATGGCGTTCCCGGCGCGGGGCTTCCACGAGGTGCTTTCGCACGACCTCTTCCCGGTTCTCGCGGGCGCGCCGATCGAGAGAAAGTTGAACGGCATATTCTCGATGACCCCGGACGGCGGTCCGTTGCTCGGGCCGGTGCCGGGAGAGCCGCATCTGTGGGTCGCCGAGGCGGTGTGGGTCACGCACTCGGGCGGCGTCGGACGGGCGGTCGCCGAGGCGCTGCTCGGCCTCGAGCCCTCGATCGACGTCAGTGCCTTCGCGCAGGACCGCTTCGCGGCGATGCCGGAGGACGTCCGTTGCGCGCGGTCCCTGTCGCTTTACAACGACATCTACGCGTGGCCTGCCCGGTGAGGCGTCAGGCCCTGAGCGCGCCGCAAGCGCGCTGGATGCGGGTGCAGGCGTCCTCGAGGAGGTCGGTGGAGGTCGCGTAGGAAATGCGGAACGCGGGCGAGACGCCGAACGCGCCGCCGTGCACCACCGCGACGCCTTCCGATTCCAGCAGGTAGCCCGCCACGTCCTCGTCGTTCGCGAGCACCGCGCCCGAGGGCGTCTTGCGGCCGATGAGCCCGGCGCAGTCCGGATAGACGTAGAAAGCGCCCTCGGGCGTCGCGCAGCGGAGGCCGTCCGTCTGGTTCAGCATCGAGACGACGAGGTCGCGGCGGCCGCGGAAGGTCTCGACGCGCGCCTTCAGGAAGTCCTGCGGGCCGTTCAGCGCCGCCGTCGCCGCCGCCTGCGCGATGGCGCAGGGGTTCGTCGTCGACTGCGACTGGATCTTGGCGATCGCCTTGATGAGCTGCGTGGGGCCGCCCGCGAAGCCGATGCGCCAGCCGGTCATTGAATAGGCCTTGGAGGCGCCGTTCACGGTGAGCGTGCGGTCGTAGAGGTCGGGGCAGACATCGGCGATGGTCGCGAACTTCGTGTCGTAGATGATGTGCTC
>JACFNY010000292.1 GCA_019454625.1 Sphingomonadaceae bacterium | reverse complement strand
TGGTCGACCGTGTCGACGCCCGCCGGAATCGCGGCCTTGGTGCCCGCCGCGTGGTGGCTGTGCGTGGCGACCTTGCGGCCGAGGCCGTGCGCCGTGTCGATCACGGCCTTGATCTCCGCATCGGTCATCGAACGGCCGAGACCGCCGGAGACGTTGGAGAGCACGCCGCCCGTCGACATGAACTTGATGACCTGCGCGCCGAGCGCGACCTGCTGGCGCACCGCGCGGCGGCAATCGTCGGGCCCGTCGCAGGTGTTGATCTGGTGCTGGTGGACCGCGTTGAAGAACGTCTCCGCAAGGCCGTTCGAAGGATCGCCGTGCCCGCCCGAAACCGAGATCGGCGCGCCTGCGTTCACGATGGTCGGCCCGGCGATGTTGCCGCGCTCGACGCCGTCGCGCAGCGCCCGGATACCGCGCGGGTTGCCGCCGAGGTCCCGCACCGTGGTGAAACCGGCATCGAGCGTGACCCGCGCGTTCGACACCGCATACATCATGTCGTCGGCATCATCGCTCGTCATAACGGTGAGTCGGGCGCGCAGCGGATCGCCGCCGATACCCCAGAAGTGGACGTGAAGGTCGATGAGCCCCGGCATCACGAAACGGTCCTTGAGGTCCACCACCTTCGCACCCGCCTGCGGCTCGGCAAAGCCGTCGCGCACCTCGGCGATCTTGCCGTCCCGGATGACGATCGTGCTCGGCCCGCGCGGCGCCTTGCCCGGCTCGGCCAGCAGCGTTCCGGCGTAAACGAGGGTCACGGCCTCGCCGGTCGGCGCGGGCTGAGCAGCGAGCAGCGAGGTGGACATGAGCGCAAGGGTGACGGCAGCAACACGACGCATATGGAAAATCCCCTGATTCTTCGAAAGTAAGCCAGTCATAGTCCCGCTTCTTTCGAAGGATCAAGGCTGGCTAAAAGAGCGGTGGCCTTGCCCGGAGATCCGCGATCGAAGCCGCCCCGCACAGCTGCATCGCGCGGACGAACTCGCTCACCAGCAGGTCGATACAGCGCGCGACGCCCGCCTCGCCGCCAGCGCAAGCCCGTAGAGATAGGGACGGCCGATCGAGCAGGCGTCCGCGCCGAGCGCGAGCGCCCGCAATATGTCCCCGCCCCGGCGGACGCCGCCGTCGACGACCAGCGTCAGGTCCGGGCCGACCGCCTGCCGGATCGGGCGCACGCTGTCGACGGGCGCGACCGTGTTGTCGAGCTGGCGCCCGCCGTGGTTGGAAAGGATGAGGCCGTCGACGCCCCGTTTCGCAGCTTCCACGGCATCGTCGATGGCGAGGACGCCCTTGAGGACGATCGGCCCGTCCCAGAGCGTTTGCAGCCATTCGACGTCGCGCCAGCTTATGGCCGGGTCGATTTCCCGGTTGGCGTAGGCGAGAAACGCCTCCGTACCGCCCGCAGGCACGCGGGTGCCGACGTTGACCAGCCGGAAGTCGCGGTCCCTGAGGAGACCGGCGACCCAGCCGGGCCGCAGGGCGAAGTCGAGGGCGGAACGCAACCCCAATCGCGGCGGGACCGTGAAACCGTGACGCTTGTCCCTGAGCCGGTTGCCCGACGTCGTGGTGTCGACGGTGAGGCAAAGCACGTGATAGCCAGCGGCCTTGCAGCGGGCGAGAAGCTCCGCGGTGAGCCCGCGGTCGCGGAACATGTAGAGCTGGAACAGCTTCGGCGCGCCGGGCAGCGCCGTGTCTTCGATGGAGGTCGTGCCGAAGGTAGACAGGCCGTAGAACACGCCCGCGCGGGCGGCGGCGCGAGCGGCGGCGATTTCCTTGCCGGGATGGAACAGGCGCGACATGCCGGTCGGCGAAAGCATGAGCGGCGCGGCTACCCGCTGGCCGAAAAGGCCGGTCGACGCGTCGGGCTGGGCCGCGCCCGCAAGAACGCGGGGCACGAGCGGATAGGCATCGAAGGCGGCAGCGTTGCGGGCAAGCGAAACTTCCCCGTCCGCGCCGCCTTCCAGATAGTCCCACACCGGCCTCGGCAGCCGGGCGCGCGCGGCTTTGCGCAGGTCCGCTACGGCGTAGGCGCGATCAAGCCGGTTCACGATGCCGCTCGATATGCTTGCGCAGCACCATCAGCGAGACGGCGAGCATCGCCATCAGCAGCGCCGAGACGAGGAAATAGCTGCCGCCCTGCCAGCCGATGAGGACGCCCCCCGCGAGCGCACTGATCATCGCGCCCGTGCGTCCGAACCCGACGGCGACGCCGATCGCGGTCGCGCGCGTCTCGACGGGGTAGAGCTGCGTGGCCACCGCGAAGAGAATCGACTGGATGCCCGCGCTGAAAACACCGAGCAGGGCGATGAGCGAAACACTGAGCGCGAACGCCGCGGGATTCGGCGGATAGGCCGCCAGCAGCGCGCTGACCGCGCCCCCGCCCAGCGCCATCGCGACGAGGACGACGCGCGAGCCGAGCGGGCGGATCAGCGACGCGCCGAGGAGCGCGCCGACGATGCCCCCGCAATTGAAAAGCGCCGCGCCGATGCTCGCGTCGCCGAGATCGAACCCCGCGCTCGCGAGCAGGCTCGGCAGCCAGTTGAGCGAGAGATAGACGGCCATCATCGACCAGAAATAGGCCGCCCAGATCGCCAGCGTATCCCGCCGCGCGCCCTTGCCGAGGAGCACGGCCACGGTCTCGCCGAAACCCGGCGACGGCAGCGGCCGGGAATCGGGCGAGACGGATACGGGGCCGCGCTTCTCCAGGAACAGGAGCGCGCCGAGCAGCATCGAGAACGCCCCGCAGCCGATGAACAGCGGCCGCCATCCGTAGGCGGGCAGCACCCAAGATGCGAGGAGGCCGCCCATCATGCCGCCGAGCGGGATGCAGAGGATCGTGCCCGTGACCGCGACGGCACGCCAGCGGGGCGCTATGGTTTCGGACATCAGGGCGGCCGCGTTCGGAATCGCGCCGCCCATGCCGAGCCCGGCGATGAAGCGCAGGAGGAGGATTTCATTCACGCTGCCGGCGAGCGCACAAAGGCCGGTGAATAGGCCGAACAGGACGACGCTGATGCCGAGCGCGGCGGGCCTGCCGATGCGGTCCCCGGCATAGCCCAGAAGGATCGTGCCCACCGACATGCCGACGAGCCCGGCCATGAAGACGATTCCGAAGGCGCTCTTCTCCGCGTTTGTATCGGCGAGGTCGCCGAGCGGCGTCGAGGTGCCGTGCGCGTTCACGTACTGGATG
>JACFNY010000291.1 GCA_019454625.1 Sphingomonadaceae bacterium | reverse complement strand
AGGACTGCGCGGACTAGGCTGCGCGATTCCGGAATCGCGCAGCCTGCTCTAGCCCTTTGTGGCCGCATCGTTCTTCGCGGAAAACCGGTTCCCGCTTTTCCGCACGATGCTCTAGCTCGCAGCGGCCATGCGCCGTTCGTGCGCTTCCGCGATCTCGTCGGTGAAGCGGACGCCGAGCTCGCCGTCGGCGAAGCGGACCACGACGGCGGGCCGCGCGCCCATGCGCACGCTCGTCAGTATGATCGGCTCGCCGATCGCGATCTGCTCGTGCGTGGCGAGGCGGGCGCCCGTCATCGAGAGGTCGATCACGCGCGCCGTCAGGTAGCCGCGGCGATACTCGATCCCGGCAAGATAGTTGGTCGCGGCCCGCGCCGCTTTCCGCTTGTTATCGGCAGCGTTCGACATGCGCGGAAGTTTCGCACGAAAATGGTTAGCGGATCGTTGCCGGCGACGTCATGACGCGCGCTCGTGACGCAGCCTGCCGCCGATGCGTCAGCCGTACACCTCGAACAGGCCCGCCGCGCCCTGCCCGCCGCCGATGCACATGGTGACGACGACATATTTCGCGCCGCGCCGCCGTCCCTCGATGAGCGCATGGCCGGTGAGCCGCGCGCCCGACATGCCGTAGGGGTGCCCCACGGAGATCGCGCCGCCGTCGACGTTGAACCTCTCGGGGTCGATGCCGAGCTTGTCGCGGCAATAGAGCGCCTGCACCGCGAACGCCTCGTTCAGCTCCCACAGGCCGATGTCGTCGATCGTGAGGCCGTTCTGCTTCAGGAGCTTCGGGATCGCGAACACGGGCCCGATGCCCATCTCGTCCGGCTCGACGCCCGCCACCGCCATGCCGACATAGCGGCCGAGCGGTGTGAGGCCGCGCCGCTCGGCCTCCTTCGCCTCCATGACCAGCGAGGCCGAGGCGCCGTCCGAAAGCTGGCTGGCGTTGCCCGCCGTCACATTGTGGCCGGGGCCGCGCACCGGCTGGAGGCCTTTCAGGCCCTCAAGCGTCGTCTCGGGGCGGTTGCCCTCGTCCTTGGCGAGCGTCACCTCGTGCTTCGTGACTTCGCCCGTCTCCTTGTTCTTCATCACCATGACGGACGGCAGCGGCACGATCTCGTCGTCGAAGCGTCCGGCGGCTTGCGCGGCGGCCGTGCGCTGCTGCGAGATGAACGCGAACTCGTCGCACACGTCGCGGCTGATGTCGTAACGCTTCGCCACGATCTCGGCGGTGTCGATCATCGGCATGTAGGCCGCCGGGTGCATCTCGACGAGGCTCATGTCGGGCTCCACGCGCATCTTCTCGTTCTGCACCATCGAGATCGACTCGACGCCGCCGCCCACCACGATCTGCATCCCGTCGACGATCACCTGCTTCGCCGCCGTCGCGATCGCCATCAGCCCGCTCGCGCACTGGCGGTCGATCGCCATGCCCGCCACCGTCACCGGCAGCCCGCCGCGCAGCGCGGCGAGACGCCCGATGCACGGCGACTGCACGCCCTGCAACATCGCCGAACCGAAGATGCAGTCGTCGACCTCCGCCGGATCGACGCCCGCGCGCGCCACCGCGTGCTTCACGACATGGCCCGCGAGCGTCGGCGACGGCGTGGCGTTGAACGCGCCGCGATACGCCTTGCCGATCGGCGTGCGGGCGGTGGAAACGATAACGGCTTCGCGCATGGGAGACTCTCCTTGATCCTGTATCTCAAACGTAGGTGAGGCCGACCCATTCGGCCAGCAGGGCGGGCTTGTCCTCGCCCTCGATCTCGACGGTCGCCTCCCACGTGGACTGGAGCACGCCCGGGTGCCGCTCGGCCACCTCGAGCAGCTTGAACCGCCCGCGAACGCGCTTGCCGGAGGGCACGGGCGCAAGGAAGCGCAGCTTGTTCATGCCGTAGTTGACGCCCATCTTCGTGCCCTCGATCGCCGGGAACACGTCGTAGGCCATGCCCGAGAGCAGCGACAGCGTGAGGAAGCCGTGCGCGATGGTGCCGCCGAACGGCGTCTCCGCCGCGCGCGCGGGATCGACGTGGATGAACTGGTGATCTTCGGTGCACTCGGCGAAGGTGTCGATGCGCTTCTGGTCGACCTCGATCCAGCGCGAAACGCCGATCTCCTTGCCGGCCATCGCCTTGTAGTCCTGCACCGAAATCGCCGTCATGCGCGCCTCCCGCCCCACTTTTCCGCAATGATTGCGTCCCGCATTAGAATGCGCGGGCCATGCTGCCTAGATAGGCAAAACGTGAGTATTCTTGACCTCCTCCAGCACGGCATAGGTCCGCGTCTCGCGCACGCCGGGCAGGTCGACGAGCGTGTCGCCGAGGAAGGCGCGGTAGGCCGCCATGTCCTTGACGCGCGCCTTGATGAGATAATCGAACCCGCCCGCCACCATGTGGCATTCGAGAACGGCGGGCATCCGCCGCACCGCCGCGGCGAAGTCGTCGAACACGTCGGAGGTCGTGCGGTCGAGCAGCACCTCGACGAAGATCAGCAGCGCGCAATCGAGCAGCACGGGGTCGAGCACCGCGACCGTGCCGACGATATAGCCCTTCTCGCGCAGCCGCCGGACACGCTCGTGGCAGGCGGCGGGCGAGAGGTTGCAGCGCTCGGCGAGCGCCTGGTTGGTGATGCGCCCGTCTTCCTGGAGCGTGCGCAGGATGGCGCGGTCGATGGCGTCGATCATGAATCCGAACCTTCTTCGGTAAGATATGATTTCATCGGATATAATTCCGACAGATTGATGAAAATACAAAGCACATTTTCCCCATTCGCTGGCATTATCGAAGGATCATCAGCGAAAGATCCGCCATGCCGATCGCCGACATCCTTGCCGACATGCAGCGCCTGCACCGGGCGCCGGAGCCCGAGGTCATCCTACCGCTTTGCGACGTCGCCCGCGTCGATACCGCGGCACGGCAGCGGATCGCCGCGCGCGCGGGCAGCCTTCTCGACGAACTGCGCGCCGCGCAGTCGAGCGGCTGGGTCAACCGCTTCCTTCAGGAATACCGGCTCAACACCGATGAAGGCATCGCCCTCCTTGCGCTCGCCGAGGCGTTCCTGCGCGTCCCCGACGCCGACACCGCCGACCTGCTGATCCGCGACAAGCTCGGCACCGCCGACTGGTCCGCGCACGCGGGCAAGTCCGATTCGACGCTCGTCAACAGCGCGACGTGGGGCCTCGTCGTCACCCGCTCGCTCGTCGGCGAGAGCGG
>JACFNY010000290.1 GCA_019454625.1 Sphingomonadaceae bacterium | reverse complement strand
ACTCGAAGCGCCCGTAGTCGAACGGCCAGAGCTCGCGGCAGAGTGTGCGCGTCATCGCGGACAGCCGCTCCGCGACGCGGGAATTCGCGAGCACTTCCAGCGGATCGTCGCGCTGCTCGGTGAGCGCGCGCTTCTCCTCGTAGCTGCGCAGCGTGTCGGGGTCGGCGGGGATATAGGCCATCGCGAGCAGCAGCCACGGCTCCGGCGCACGGCCGCCGACCACCGGCACGGCGACGTCGAGTAGCGGCAGCCACGGCTCGATGATCGCGTCGTGGCCCGCGGCGTGGAGGTGCGCGGCGTGCGCGAGCGCGCCAGCCCAGCTTTCGGCGACGCCGATGCCCCACGAGGCCGAGGAGGCGTTCGGCTTGACGACGTAGCGTGCCGCGTTCAGCGGCTCGGCGGCGGCGAGGTCGGTGCCGCGGCGGATGATCCGCCAGTCCGAGGTCGGCACCCCGTGACTGCGTGCGACGAGCTTCATCAGGTGCTTGTCGTCCGAAAGCCCGCGCAGGATCGGCGAGGCGCCGAGATAGGGGATGCCGAGCCGCTGGAGCAGCAGCGGCGCCAGCATCTCGCTGTTGAGGAACCCGGCGCGGTTCAGGAGCGGGAACACGAAATCAATATCCGGCTCCTCGCACAGCTCTTCGAATAGCGCCTCGAAGCTGTCGGCCGTGACCACATCGAGGCCGATTTTCTCGAGTGTGCACCGCAGTTCGTGGTGATAGACGGCGTGGTTGCCGTCCACCGGGTCGTGGCTGCCGTCGCCGCAGGCGTGCTTCGCGAGCAGCATGATTCGGAGCGAAGCCTTCAGGTGCGCGGGAATCTGGAGGCAGTGTTCGTGGGGGAATTCCGTATCCATGCGGGCCGCTTAGCAAGGCTCCGCGACGGTTCGATGCCAGTCCTGTTGCGAAACCGTGAAGCCTGAGGGATGCGCGCGGTTCGGCGCGTTCGGCTTGAGACTCGCTGCCCGCCTGCTATAGGCAGCGTCGATGGCACGTCTTGCCCAGATTCCCGGCGAACTCAAAAGCCGTTTCCACGCCCTGCCGCGCTGGGTGCGGGTGCTCTCCTATATCGCGGGCGGCCTGGCGGCGCTCGGCTTCCTCGCGGTGTTCGCCGCCTGGCTGGTGTTCGCGCGCGGACTGCCCGATGCGGCGCAGCTTGCCGAGTACGAGCCGCCGCTGCCGAGCCACGTGCGCGCCGTGGACGGGACGCCGTTCACGAGCTTCGCGCGCGAGCGGCGCATCTTCCTCGACTACGAGCAGACGCCGAAGCAGCTCGTCGGCGCGTTCGTTTCCGCCGAGGACAAGACGTTCTTCACGCATCCCGGCATCGACCTGCCCGGCATCTTCCAGGCGGCGATCACCAACTTCAAGGCGATGGGCACGGGCAAGCGGCCCGTCGGCGCGTCCACGATCACGCAGCAGGTGGCGAAGAACCTGCTGCTCACGAACGAGGTCAGCTACGTGCGCAAGGTGAAGGAGATATTCCTCGCCCGGCGTATCGAGCAGGCGCTGACCAAGCCCGAGATCATCGAGCTTTACCTCAACCAGATCTTCCTCGGCCGCAGCGCCTACGGCGTGCAGGCGGCGTCGTTCGCCTATTTCAACAAGCCGGTCGACGAGCTTTCGCTGGCCCAGACGGCGTTCCTCGCCGTGCTGCCGAAGGCGCCCGCCAACTACAATCCCTCGACCGAGACGGGCCGCGCCCGCGCGCTCGAGCGCCGCAACTGGGTGCTCGGTCAGATGGCGGAGAACGGCTACGTGACGCGTGCCGCCGCGCGCGCCGCCGCCGCCGAGCCGATCGTCGTCGTCAACCGCGCCGAAATCCCCCGCGACCGCACGGGCGACTATTTCATCGAGGACATCCGCCGCGAACTCGTCGAGAAATACGGCGAGGAAGGCGAGCACGGCATCTACACGGGCGGGCTCTGGATCCGCTCCACGATCGACCCGGTGATGCAGCGCGCCGCCGAGACGGCGCTGCGCGACGGGCTCGTGAAGTACGACCGGCCGCGCGGCTGGCGCGGCGCCACCGACAAGATCGACCTCGGCGAGGGCTGGCCGCAGCGGCTGCGCGCGGTGAACCTGCCGGTCGGCTACGACGACTGGCGCGCGGCGGTGGTGCTCGAAAAGGCGGGCGGGACGATCTCGCTCGGCTTCGAGGACGGCACGAGGGGCCGCATGTCCGCGCAGAACGCCTCGCTTCCCGTGCGCGGGGTCGGCGTGCCCGCGTTCCAGCGCCTCGCGCCCGGCGATGTCATCCCGGTGAAGCGCGTTGCGGGCGACGACTACACGCTGCGCCAGATCCCGGACGTCGGCGGCGGCATGGTGGTGATGGAGGTCTCCACGGGCCGCGTGCTGGCGATGGTCGGCGGCTTCGACGCGCGCCGCTCGCAGTACAACCGCGCGACGCAGGCGATGCGGCAGCCGGGCTCGGCGATCAAGCCGTTCGTCTATGCGGCGGCGCTCGACAACGGCTACACGCCCGCGTCGGTGATCGTCGACGGCCCTTACTGCGTGTTCCAGACGCGCTCGCTCGGCACGAAATGCTTCCGCAACTTCTCGGGCGGCTACGCGGGTCCGCAGACGATGCGCTGGGGCCTCGAGCAGTCGCGCAACCTGATGACGGTGCGCCTCGCCTACAACACGGGCATGGACAAGGTCGTCGAGACGATCGACCAGATGGGCATCGCCAAGCTGGCGCCGGTGCTTTCCATGTCGCTCGGCGCGGGCGAGACGACGGTGATGAAGCTGACGAACGCCTATGCGATGCTCGCGAACGGCGGCAAGCGGCAGTCGCCGGTGCTTTACGACCTCATCCAGGACCGGCACGGCCGCACCATCTACCGCGCCGACGCGCGCGATTGCGCGGGTTGCAGCGCGCCGGACTGGGATGGCGACGCGATGCCGCGCCCGGCCGATGCGCGGCCGCAGGCGATCGACGCGAAGACCGCCTATCAGGTGGTGCACATGCTGGAAGGCGTCGTGCAGCGGGGCACGGCGGTCGTGCTGCGCGACCTCGATCGGCCCATGTTCGGCAAGACCGGCACGACCAACGGCCCGACCAACGTGTGGTTCGTGGGCGGCACGGCGGACGTCGTCGCCGGGCTCTACCTCGGCTTCGACGAGCCGCAGAACATGGGCGGCTATGCGCAGGGCGGCACGCTCGCCGCGCCCGTGTTCAAGCAGTTCGCGATCGCCGCGCTCAAGGACGCGCCG
>JACFNY010000289.1 GCA_019454625.1 Sphingomonadaceae bacterium | reverse complement strand
GACTTCGCCATTGCGCGGTGCCTCAGGGAGCTGAACGCCATCGGTTTCACCGAAGCGCGCGGTTTTGTCGGTGTCGGTGCCATGTACGCACAGTTCATCGAGTGGCTCGTGGGGCAGGAAATGCGCCTGTTCTTCGAACACACCGCCGGCAAGATCGGCGACGATGAAGCGCTGGCGATGGCCGAGCGCGGCATCGCCACCGTCAACGAAATGCTGAGCCTGATGCGGACGCGGGAAATCCTCCGCCAGCTCGAGGCACGGCGCAGGATCGCCAACGACAACACATGATCCATTGGGAAGAGGGCACGTCATGGCTTTTTCGGACCTGTACCAGCTGACGCCGAGCGGCCCGAGCTGGAACGTCGCGCAGGAGTTCCAGACGGTTTTCGACTTCGAATACTCCGACGACCGTGACGACCTGCTCGGCCTCTATGCCAAGGGCAAGAAGATGCAGTGGGATGCGGCCGAGCGCATCGACTGGTCGCAGGATCTGGACTGGGAAAACCCGCAAGGTATGCCCGAACAGACCATCGGCATCTTCGGGTCGCCGATGTGGGAGAAGATGTCGCAGAAGGAACGCGTCGAGCTGCGCCGCAACATGCAGGCGTGGTCGGTCTCGCAGTTCCTGCACGGCGAACAGGGCGCGCTCATCTGCTCGGCGAAGATCGTGCAGCAGGTGCCCGACCTCGAGGCGAAGTTCTACGCCTCCACGCAGACGATCGACGAGGCGCGGCACGTCGAGGCCTACAAGCACCTCATCGAGAAGATCGGCATGAGCTACCCGATCACCGGCCCGCTCGCGACGCTGCTCGAGCAGGTGCTCGAGGACAAGCGCTGGGACATGACCTACCTCGGGATGCAGGTGGTGATCGAGGGGCTCGCGCTCGCCGCGTTCGCGGGCATCCGCGACATGTCGACCTCGCCGCTCGCGGGCGCCGTCAACGCCTATGTGATGCAGGACGAGGCGCGGCACGTCGCCTTCGGCCGACTCACCTTGCGCGAATATTATCCGCACCTTTCCGTGGCCGAGAAGAAGGAGCGCGAGGAGTTCCTCGTCGAGGCGTGCTACCATATGCGCGATCGGTTCCAGTCGCGCGAGGTGTACGAGACTCTCGGCTTCGACGTCGCCGAGTGCACGGCGTGGGCCGATGGGAGCGAAGGCACGCGCAACTTCCGCAATCACCTCTTCAACCGTATCGTCCCGGTCGTCGCCGACATCGGCCTGTGGGGCGAAACCGTGCAGCGCGGCTATGCGCAGATGGGCGTGCTCGATTACGTGAACGTCGATGTCGAGGCGCTGCAGGCGAACGACGAGAAGATCGCGCAGGATTTTGACGCCCGCCGCAGGAATATCGAGGCTGTCGCCGCGGCTGCTGCCGAATAGGTTCAGAACCGCGTGGTGATGGTGACGGCGGGGCCGCTCCCCGGCGCGGCCTCTCCGGCGATGCGGAACCTGTATTCGCCGCGAAGTTCGACCGTGCCCTTGCCGATCCGCTGCGAAAGCTGCACGCCGGGGCCGAGTTCGAGGCGCGATGCCGCGCGGGCTTCGCTATCCTGGAGACTGCCCCACACGCCGCCGCCGAGCCCGAGGCGCGTGCCCTCGCGCGTCGCGACCGGATAGAGCGCGAGGGCCTGCGCGCCCGCGAAGCCGTCCCGACTGCGGCTGCCGACGATGCCGGCTTCGGCATAGGCGCTGAGATCGACCGGGAGCTTCGCGTCCGCCGCGTGCCACGCGCCGCCGGACACCCGGATGGCCCATGCATCGCGCGCCGCGCCGCCGATCGCGATCAGCCGCTCCGCGCCGATGGCCGGGCCATCGCGGCCGAGCGGCATCCATGCCGTGCCGACCGTCGCCTGCGCGCTGCGGCGGTTCGGGTCCAGCCAGTCGTGCGCGAGCGCGAGGCGGCCGAAGAGTTCGATCGGACGCCGCGCCAGCGGATCGGGCGTGTAGCCGAAGCGGACGCCGCTCTGTCCGCCGCCGAGCAGCGGCCGGTCGCTGACGAGGCCAGCGCCGCCGCTTCGGATCAGGCTGTAGGCGTCTACGCGCCACGCCTTGCGCAGCGCCGCGAGCTCCGCCTGCCAGAGCGCGGCATTGGCATGGGCAGGATCGTCGGCGAGTGCGGCCTCGAATTGCCGGGCAGCAGTGCGGCGGTCTCCGGCCGCAAGCGCGGTATAGCCCGCCGCCGCGAAATCATACGCCGTAGGGCCCCCGCCCCGCACCGGAACCGACGCGACGACCGGCGTGATTCCCGTGGCGATCACGGGCGATGCGGCGGGTCGGGGAGACGCCGCGACTGCCGGGAGTGCGCGCGGCGCGCGGCTCGACTGAACCACGGGCATCGCGGCCTGCGAGGCTGCAACGGCGGTGCGTGTGGGGGAGGCGGCTGCGAAAGCGGTAGCCGCTACGGGAACCTCTGCGGGCGCGGACCCGGCACGTGCGGCGAGCATGGCGGCAAGGGTTTCGCGGGCCGTTTCGAACCGCCACGTGGACCACAGCGCGAGCGCTGCCACAACGACACCGAAGGCGCGGACCGGGCGCATCTATTCGTCCGCCGCCGTTTGCGGGAAACGGTGCGCGGTCTTTTCCCAGACCGGGGGCGTCTTGCTGACGAGGCTGCGGACGTAGCGCCGGCAGGCGCGGAGGGCGGCGAGGAAGTTTACGAAATTGGCGACGAAGGCGCGGGGAAGGGCGCGGAGCGCCTCGACGGGGCCATGTTGACGCCCAGTGAACAACATCCGCATGGCGAGCCGCCAGACGAGGAGCGCGGCCGTCAGCCGCAGCAGCCAGTCGAGCGCCGTGCCGCGCTCGACGACGGCGGGGAGCGCGCGCGCATCGGGCACCGTGCCCTTGAGGACGATCGCGGCGGCATAGGCGATCGCGGCGACGTAGGCGACGATCACGACGAGCGCGTTCAGCAGCGCGCCTTGCGGTCGCGCAGCAGCATGTAGCGCGCGGCGACGCCGCCCTGCCAGCCGATGCGGTCCCAGCCGTGGAGCGCGATGCCGAGCAGCCAGCGCGACTTCTGCCGCACGGCGGCCTCCAGCGCCGCCGGGAAATGCTCGCGCGTCGTCACGTGCGCCGCGCCGCGCGTGCCCGGAATCCGCACGAACGCGGCCTTGCCGCCGCGCGCGTGGATGCGGTGGCCGAGCTCGTAGTCCTCGGTGAGCGAATCCGGGTCGAAGGGCGCGCCGCCGAGCGCGTCGGCGATGCGGCCC
>JACFNY010000288.1 GCA_019454625.1 Sphingomonadaceae bacterium | reverse complement strand
ATGTACGAGACGCCCGGCGGCACCATCTACCACACCGCGCACCGCGCCATCGAGCAGCTGACGCTCGACCGCGGCGCCGCGCACCTCAAGGACGAGCTTGCGCCGCGCTATGCCGAGCTCGTCTACAACGGCTTCTGGTTCAGCCCCGAGCGCGAGATGCTTCAGGCCGCCATCGACCACAGCCAGAGACAAGTCTCCGGCACGGTGCGCCTCAAGCTCTACAAGGGCTCGGCATGGGTCGTCGGCCGCAAGTCGCCGAACTCGCTCTATTCCGAGAAGGTCGTCACCTTCGAGGACGACGCCGGCGCCTACGACCAGCGCGACGCGGAAGGCTTCATCAAGCTGAACGCGCTGCGCCTGCGCCTGCTCGGGCGGCGGGACGCTTAAACCCGCCTTAACTCCCGTGCCCCTAGGCTCGCCGCACCATGCAGACGGCGGGCGCGATGAAGGCGGATAGCGGCGAGCTTCGCGCGGCGGGCGCGATGCTCGGCGTCGCGGGCCTGTACATGGCCGTCGTGCTCGGCACGGGCCTCGTCCCCACGGGCCAGTTCGTCCAGCTTTTCAGCGTTTACGCACAGTCGCTCGGCGCGCTGACGCTCGCGGCGGGCGGCATCGCGCTGTTCGTCGAATGCGGCCGCCGGGCGCGCCGCGAGGGCGCCGCCCCTTCCCCGTTCGGCGTGATCCGCGCGTTCGTGGCGCTGCGCTGGCAGCGCGACCGCTTCCTCAGCCTCGCCGTGCCGCCGCTCGTCTGCGCGACGATGCTGGCGACGTTCAACGCCTTCAAGCAGGCGATCCTGCCGCGCGCGGGCTTTCACCTCGATGCGCTGTTCGCGGCGTGGGACAAGGCGCTGTTCCTCGGCGCCGACCCCTGGGTGGTGACGCACAAGGTGCTGAGCGGTCCCGCCGCCACGCTCGCCGTCGACAGCTTCTACCACGGCTGGTTCGTGCCGATGACGCTCGGCGTCATCGTCTGCGCGTACCTCCGCGATTCGCACCTCCGCACACAATATGTGCTGAGCTACGCGGTCTCGTGGATCCTGATTGGCTCCGTGCTGGCGTGGCTGCTCCCCGCCGCCGGACCATGCTTCTACGACGATTTCGCCGGCGGCGCGCCGACCTTCACCGCGCTGATGGACACGCTCGCCGGCTACGACCGGATGCTTGTCGCCGAAGGCGGCACCGGTCTTGCCGCGCTCAAGAACCAGCAGGCGCTTCTCAATCACTTCGGCGGCAGCGGCCCGCTTGTGCTCGGCGGCGGCATTTCCGCCATGCCCTCGATGCACAATGCGCTCGCCGTGCTGTTCGCGCTCGGCGGGATGCGGATCAACCGCGTGCTCGGCTGGGTGATGTGGATCTACGCGATGCTGATCTGGATCGGCTCGATCCACCTCGGCTGGCACTATGCGATCGACGGCATCGCTGCCGTCGTGCTCGTCGTGCTCATCTGGTACGCCTGCGGCCGCGCCGCGGCGGCCATGCTCGCCGCGCGCCAGCACCGCGAACCCGTGCTGGCACTCGCCGAATAAGCGTCAGCGGGCGAAGACGGCGAACTTGTAGCTGAGAAAATTGAAACCCGTCGCCGCGACGGTCGCGGCGGCGAAC
Source organism: Sphingomonadaceae bacterium (assembly GCA_019454625.1). Taxonomy (GTDB): domain Bacteria; phylum Pseudomonadota; class Alphaproteobacteria; order Sphingomonadales; family Sphingomonadaceae; genus Sphingosinicella. Next base: position 1,648 of record JACFNY010000288.1, on the reverse strand, counting down.
GCCGGTATCGTCGCCGCGCCGGCATAGGTCAGCGCCGAGAAGGTCGCCGCGTTGACGGCAAGGCCGCCGAGCGAAGCCCCGACATAGCGGCCGAACTCGCGCCACGTCGGCGGCGCGTTCACCCGGAACGTCCAGCGCCGGTTGCCCGTCCACGTCGTCAGGATCGCGAGGCCGAGCGCCGGAACCTGCGCCGCGTAGGGGGAAAGCCCGATCCGCACGAGCCCTTCGAGGCTCGCCGCGCCGACGACGAAGGCTGCGCCCCCGACGCCGAGGAACACGGCGCCTTCGCGAAGGCGCGCCTTCACGGCGTCGGCAGCCCGCGCTGCGTCAGCAGGAACATGCGCTTCAGCTCCACGCGCGAGCGCGAGACCGAGTCGAGGATGAGCCCGCAGGTCGCGGACATCGCGGCGATGATCATCAGCGCGGCGGCAAGGATCGCCGTCGGGAAGCGCGGCACCAGTCCCGTCGCCAGATACTCGGCCACGACCGGCAGGCCGAACGCCAGCGACGCCGCCATCAGCAGCGCAGCGAACCCGCCGAAGAAGAACGCGGGCCGCGTCTCCTTGAGCAGCAGGAAGAACACCGAAAGGATGCGGAAGCCGTCGCGGAACGTCCTGAGCTTGCTCACCGATCCCTCGGGGCGCACGCCGTAGTCGGTTTCGATCTCCGCCACCGGCAGCATCAGCTGGCTCGCGTGGACGGACATCTCGGTCTCGATCTCGAAGCCGCGGCTCACCGCCGGGAAGGTCTTGGCGAAGCGGCGGCTGAACACGCGGTAGCCCGAGAAGATGTCGCTGAAATCGTCGCCGAACATCCACTGGAACACGCCGTTGAACAGGCGGTTGCCGAGCGCGTGGCCCGAGCGCCCGGCGTCCTGGCGCACGCCGCGCCGCGTTCCCACCACCATGTCGAGCCTGCGCTCGACGAGCGCCTTCACGAGCATCGGCGCGTCGGCCGCCGCATAGGTGCCGTCGCCGTCCGCCATCACGTAGATGTCGGCGTCGACCTCGGCGAACATGCGGCGCACGACATGGCCCTTGCCCTGCCGCGTCTCGCGGATGACGACCGCGCCCGCCGCCTCCGCCACGCGCGCCGTGTCGTCGGAGGAATTGTTGTCGAACACGTAGACGAGCGCGCCGGGAAGCGCCTCCGCGAAGCCCGCGACGACCTCCGCGATCGTCGCCGCCTCGTTGTAGCACGGCAGCACGACGGCGGTCGAAAGCCCGACCCGCGGGTGCGCGGTATCGAACTGCGAGGCGGAAGGAATGGAGACCATGGCGTTTCCCTGGCAGGCGGAATGTCCCGATGCTGCGGAGCCTAGGGCGGCGATGGCTTCCAACTGGTTAATATCCGCCCTTTCGAAGCCGACTGTTAACCATGCCGCGCGTAGACCGGCGCGCATGGACACCGATCGGACCCGCGGCTTCCTCGTGCCGCTCATCATCGTCTGGCTGCTCGCCGCGCTCGCGCTCACCCTCGTGAACCGCGCGGAGATCGCCGCGCTCGACCTTCCCGACACCGACGACGCGCAGCGCCTGATGCAGGTGCGCGACTGGCTCGGCGGGCAGGCGTGGGGCGATGTCGACCAGCACCGCATGAACCCGCCCGCGGGCGCGGACATGCACTGGTCGCGCCTCGTCGACCTGCC
>JACFNY010000287.1:1719-3267 GCA_019454625.1 Sphingomonadaceae bacterium | reverse complement strand
CATGCCCGCGATGGTCGTGGTAATCGTGATCGCCGCCCATAGGCCGCCTATGCCTCCGTATACGCTCTTATGTCAATAAAAACAGAATGTTATGAGATAACACGCTCCGCACTCTTTCCCTTTCGCGCCGAGCCTTTATAGCGGCGCACGATCACGCCTGAGGAGTCCTGCCGAATGTCCGCCGACCACACGCCCGATCCGGCCATGCTCGCCAAGGCCGAAACGCTGACCGAGGCGCTGCCGTTCATCCAGAAATACGTGGGGCGTACCTTCGTGGTGAAATACGGCGGCCACGCGATGGGGGACCCCGAACGCGCGATCGACTTCGCCGAGGACGTGGTGCTTCTGAAGGCGATCGGCATCAACCCGATCGTCGTGCACGGCGGCGGGCCGCAGATCGGCACCATGCTCGGGCGGCTCGGCATCAAGTCGGAGTTCGTCGACGGCCTTCGCGTCACCGACGCCGCCACCGCCGAGGTCGCCGAAATGGTGCTGGCGGGCGCCATCAACAAGGACCTCGTGAGCTGGATCGGCCGTGCGGGCGGCACCGCCGTCGGCATTTCTGGCAAGGACGCCCGGCTCGTGACGGCGCGCAAGCTGACGCGCACGGCGCGCGATCCGGACAGCGCCATCGAGCGCATCGTCGATCTCGGCTTCGTCGGCGAGCCGATCGCGGTGAACGCCAAGATCCTCGACCTGATGACGCGCTCCGACGTCATCCCCGTCGTCGCGCCTATCGCCGAGGACGCGGAAGGCCACACGTACAACATCAATGCCGACACGATGGCGGGCGCGATCGCGAGCGCCGTGGGCGCGGCGCGGCTGATGCTGCTGACCGACGTGCCGGGCGTGCTCGCCAAGGACAGGTCGCTGCTCACCGACCTCTCCCCCGGCCGTATCGAGGAGCTGATCGCCGACGGCACGATTTCGGGCGGCATGATCCCGAAGCTCGAGACCTGCCTCGCCGCGGTGACGGGCGGCGTCGAGGCCGCGGTCATCCTCGACGGCCGCGTGCCGCACGCGCTGCTGCTGGAGATCTTCACGCGCAAGGGCGCGGGCACGCTCGTTCGCGCCTGAAGTTGCGCCGCGCAACTTTTCAGGCCGTGCCGAGGGCCTGCCGGATGCGGTGAATCCGGAGGCAGGGGATCACGATCAGCAGGTTGGCGAGCCCGACCGCGAGCAGGATCTGCGGCACGTCGAGCCCGGCCTTCAGCAGCACGCTGGACCCAAGCGCCGCAGCGACCATGAAGCCCGAATTCACGATGTTGTTCGCCGCGATCGTCCGCGCCCGCGCCGAAGGATCGCTCGCCGTTTGCAGCAGTGCGTAAAGCGGCACGATGAACGCGCCCGCCGCCACCGAGAGCCCGAAGAGATCGAGCACGATCCGCCAGCTTTCCGGATCGGCGAGGAACGCGCCGACGCCGATCAGTTCGGCGTGCGGCAGTTCGTAGACGCCCGCCAGCAGCCGGCCCCGCGACAGGCCGCCCAGCAGCGCCCCGAGCACGCCGACGGCCACGCTGCCGCCGGGCGAGGCGTAGGCCCGCTGCG
>JACFNY010000287.1:0-1709 GCA_019454625.1 Sphingomonadaceae bacterium | reverse complement strand
CGACGCCGATCAGTTCGGCGTGCGGCATGTCGAACGCGCGGATCGCGAAGTAGAGGTCTGCGATGAACGCCGTCATCAGCACCGCCGATGCGGGCGCATAGCGGACGGAGACGGCGCCTTTCAGGAGACGCGCGACGACGAGTGATCCCGTCGCGACACCGACCGAGAAGATGGTGAGAAACAGCGTTGCCACGGTTTCAGCGCCGCCGAGATCACCCTTCACCAGCGGCACGAACAGGCTGGTGAACACCGCCCCCACCGACCAGAACCACGAGACGGCGAGCACCGCGCGGCCGAGCTGCGGATCGCGCGTCACCTCCCGCGTGATGCGGAGCGCGCTTGCAAGGATGTTCCATTCGATGCGCGCGCGGCCGGGCGGCGGTGCCGCGGGCACCTGCCGACCGCTGAGATAGCCGAGCACGGCGACCGCGACGATCGCCCACGCCGAAACCTCCGTTGCGAGCAGGCCGCCCGCGACCTGCCCGGTGAGGATGGCGACGAATGTCCCCGCCTCGACGAGTCCCGTGCCCGTGAGCACCTCCTTCGGTGCGAGATGCTGCGGCAGGATCGCATACTTGATCGGCCCGAAGAACGTGGAGTGCAGGCCCATCGAAAACAGCACCAGCATCATCAGCGGCACCGAGCCCAGCGTCAGCGCCGCCGCACCGACGAGCATGATGCCGATTTCCGCCGCCTTGATGATGCGCACGAGCCGCGCCTTGTCGACGCTGTCGGCGATCTGCCCGGCCAATGCGGAGAACAGCACGAACGGCAGGATGAACACGCCCGCCGCCAGGGTGACGATCTGCGCCGAGGCCGCCGTGTCCCCCGCGAGCAGCGTGTAGGTGATGAGGAACAGAATCGCCGTCTTGTAGAAATTGTCGTTGAACGCCCCGAGGAACTGGGTGGCGAACAGCGGCCCGAACCGGCGCGCGGCGAGAAGAGGGATGCCCACGGCGGCGGACGCTAGCGCTGTGCGCGCGGGCGCGAAAGCCCGTCCTTGCGGAATGCGCCGCCGCGCGCCAGAATTGCTACGTGAAATCAGGGAGTCTGGACCATGGCGAGCAGACCGGAAGCGCAGGGTTTCGATCTCAACCGGCCGACTATCGTGGCGCTGCTGATTCTCGTCGGCGCCGTTTCGGGCCTGCCGACGCTCATCGGCGCGATCCTCGCCTACATCTGGCGCGGCGCGGCCGAGAACGCGCCGTGGGAGGAAAGCCATTTCGCCTTTCATATCCGCGGCTTCTGGATCACGGTCGTCGCGGTGATCGCGCTCGCCGTGCTGAGCATCGTCACGCTCGGCCTGCTCGCACCGCTGTTCGGCCTTATTTCGATCTGGCTCGTCGTGCGCGCCATCGTCTCGATCGCGAAGGCGCAGCGCCGCGAGCCCATGCCCGATCCGGGCACCTATTTGTGGTAACCCTCGCGGCCGAAGCGCCGCGACAATTCCTGGGGAGAGATTGACCGATGAGCGACGCCGCGACCGCGACGTATCCCGTTCCCGCGCATACCGCCGCGCGCACGATCTGCGACGCGGACACCTATGAAACGATGTACCGGCGTTCGGTCGCCGATCCGGACGGCTTCTGGCGCGAGCAGATCGGGCTTCTCGACTGGACGAAGGCGCCCACGGTGATGGGCAACTGGTCGTTCGATCCGGTCGACATCAAGTGGTTCGAGGACGGCGTGCTCAACGCCTGCGTCAACTG
>JACFNY010000286.1 GCA_019454625.1 Sphingomonadaceae bacterium | reverse complement strand
AGAGGCCCTTTTTCACGGAGGAGAGAATTTCGTCCGGCTCGTGATGACCCGACAGCATGTAGGTGTTGGTCATGCGCGGCATGGGCTGGTGCGCGTAGGATTCGCGCCGCCCGTTGCCGGTCGCGGCCATACCCATGAGCCGGGCGTTGAGCCGGTCCTGCATATAGCCTTTGAGGATGCCGTCCTCGATGAGCACGGTGCGCGATGTCGGCGTGCCCTCGTCGTCGATGGTGAGCGAGCCGCGCCGGTTCTCGAGGCTGCCGTCGTCCACGATCGTCACGCCGGGCGAGGCGACGCGCTCGCCGAGCCTGCCCGAGAAGGTCGAGGCGCCCTTGCGGTTGAAATCGCCTTCGAGGCCGTGGCCGACCGCCTCGTGCAGCAGCACGCCGGGCCAGCCCGGCCCGAGCACCACGGTCATCTCGCCAGCGGGCGCGGCGACGGCGTCGAGGTTCACCAGCGCCTGCGCGAGCGCCACGTCGATCGCGCGCTCCCACGTCGCCTCCTCGAACAGCCGGTCGTAGAGGTAGCGCCCGCCGATGCCGTGGTAGCCGGTCTCGCGGCGCCCGTCCTTCTCGGCGACGATCTGGACGTTGAGCCGCACCAGCGGCCGGATGTCGGAGGCGCGGAAGCCGTCGCCGCGCAGGATCTCGATGGCGGACCAGCTCGCGGTGAGCGAGGCCGACACCTGCACGACGCGCGGATCGCGTGCGCGCGCCGCGGCGTCGATCTTCTGGAGAAGCTCGACCTTGCGCGCGAAGGGAATGGCGCTGATCGGATCGTCGTCCACGTAGAGCTTGCGGTTGGTCCGCGCGGGCGGCGCGGCGAGCGTGCCGCCATGCCCGCCGCGCACCAGCGCCACCGTCTCGCCCGCGCGCCGGATCGCCGCCTCGCTGATCTCGTTGGCGTGCGCGAAGGCGGTGGTTTCGCCCGAAACGCCGCGCAGGCCGAAGCCCTGCGTCGTGTCGAAGCTCGCGGACTTCATGCGGCCGTCGTCGAAGCTGAAGCTCTCGGCGACGGTGTGCTGCATGTAGAGCTCACCGTCGTCGGTGCCGGCGAGAACGTCGGCGACGACGCGCTCGGCGCGGGCCGGGTCGAGCTCTGAATAGAACAGGCGGGTCGGGTCGGTCATGCGCCCGATATGGGCGCTCCGCCCTTATTTGTCACGCGTGTCGGCGGGTCCGCCCGAAAGGATGAAGCGCCGGTCGCAGTAGCCGCAGTCGGCGTAGCCGCCTTCCATCTCCATGTAGACGCGGGGATGGCCGAGCGGTCCCTCGTCGCCGTCGCACGACACGCGCGTGGTGTCGACATAGCGGATCTCGGGGACGAACTCGTCTTTCGGGGCGGTGGCGTTCATGGAGGCTGCGCTTAGCACCGGTTTTTCGCGGCCTCAAGCCCGCTCAGATAAAGTGCGGAGCGATCACCGGGCCGAGCGCGACCACCGCGATGAAGGCGGTCTTGAGCGCGCTGAACACCAGCACGCGGCGACGGGAGATGGGCGCCATGAACATGATCGGACGATGGCGCGGGAAGGGTTAGCAAAGCGTTAATGTCATCGGTCGTGCAATGACCCCGGCAACGGTTCGGCGTGCGAATTTGCGCGGCACTCATCTAGCCGCTTGCCGCGTGCAGGTGCGGGCGGTATAGGCCGCGCCGGGAGCGGTCGTTTCGCGCGCGCCTCACCAGCTCGCGGGCCGGAACGGTCGGGGCAGGAGTTGCGTTGAATGATTGATACGGTTGAAGGGATCACCGTCCTGGCCGACGACGACCAGAACCAGACGACAGCGGCGTGGAACGGCATCGAATTGCCGGCAGGCTATGTCCCCAGCGAGGACGAGCCCTTCATGAACCCGCTGCAACTCGCGTATTTCCGCAAGAAGCTGCTCGACTGGAAGGACGACATCCTGCGCGAGGCGAAGGAGACGCTCGCCCAGCTCCAGAAGGAGCCCTTGCAGGAGGCCGACGCCACCGACCGCGCATCGAGCGAGACCGACTGGTCGATCGAGCTGCGCGCACGGGACCGGCAGCGCAAGCTGATCAACAAGATCGACGCGGCGCTGCGCCGCATCGAGGCGGGCGAATACGGCTTTTGCGAGGTGACCGGCGAGCCGATCTCGCTGAAGCGCCTCGACGCGCGCCCGATCGCCACGATGACGGTCGAGGCGCAGGAACGCCACGAGCGCAACGAGAAGATCACGCGCGACGAATAGCGCGGCCGTGCCGCCGGGTGCATCGTTACGTGAAAGTCACGGAAATCCGCGCATGTCCGGGTGAACGGGCGGGTGAACGGGCGTCCTTATCCGCAACGCCTCGTTAACTACGCAGGCGCTAGTTTGCCGTCCGGGTTGCAAACTGGCGGGGCCGATGACGCCGATCAATGAAGCCATAGGGCCGGAAGACCTGGCCGCGCTGGAGGCTGCGCTGCCGCGGAAGTGGTGGAGCGGCCGGCGCATCGTCACGGCCGCGCTGATCGCCCTCGCCTTCGCCGCCGCGCTCTACGGTCTGCAATGGGCGGCCGCGCCGGGTGTGCTGACGCCCGCCGCGCCGCACTATGTCGAGGTCCCGGAGATGACGGTGAACCTTCGCGCGAAGGGCGGCGAGCGCCGCTATCTCAAGGTGCGCGTGGTCATCGAGGCGGCGAGCCGCGAGGACGCCGCCGCCATATCGGCGCGGCTTCCGGCGGTGATCGACGGCTTCCAGTCGTTCCTGCGCGAGCTGCGCCCGCAGGATCTCGGCGGCGCCTCCGGCACGTACCGCATCAAGGAAGAGCTGATGGTGCGGATCAACCGCGCGGGTCCCGGGCGGGCGAGCGACGTGCTGGTGCAGGAGCTGATCCAGCAATGACCAGCCGCAGCATGAAGTTCGATCCCGAGGCGTGGCTCCGCGACGACATCGAGGCGGAGTGGGCGCTGGTGCGCGAGCAGATGCAGCGCGCCGCGCCGCAGGGCGCGCCCGCGCGCGAGACGAAGCGCGGCATACCGGCCTCCGAGCAGACGGGCATCGACGCCATCATCAATGCGGGTCTCGTGTCGAGCGAGCGGCTGCCGATGCTCGACGTGGTGTTCGACCGCCTCGTCCGGCTGATGACGGCGAGCCTCCGCAGCCTCACCTCCGACAATATCGAGATTTCCGTCGAGGCGGTCGCCTCGGTCCGCTTCGGCCGGTTCCTGAACGACATGCCGCTGCCGTCGCTGATCGGCGTGGCGCGCGCGCAGGAATGGGACAATTTCGCGCTGCTCGTCGTCCGCCCCGAGCTTGCCTTCACGATCGTCGACGTGCTG
>JACFNY010000285.1 GCA_019454625.1 Sphingomonadaceae bacterium | reverse complement strand
TCCTCGGGCAGGACGGTATGCCGCGCCGCTACCCGGACTATCCGGAGGCCTTCGCGCACTGGAACCACATCGCCTCGCTCGGCTACGCCGTCATGGCGGCCGGCATGGCGTTCTTCTTCGCGAACATCCTGTGGTCGTTCCTGCGCGGCGCGCCCGCCGCCGCCAATCCGTGGGGCGAAGGCGCGACGACGCTGGAATGGACGCTTTCCAGCCCCCCGCCCTACCACCAGTTCGAAACGCTGCCGCGCATTGATTGAAGGCCGAATAGGGCGCGACAAAGCGGGGGCCGCTTGATACAGCGTGCCGCATGGCTTCGCTCTTCTCACGGCGGCCCGATCTCGCGATTGATTTCGGGACCGCCAACCTGCGGGTGATACGGCGCGACGAGGGCGTCGTCTTCGACGAGCCCTCGCTGTGCTGCTTCAGCACGGACGGCGCCACGCCGAGCCTCGTCGCCGCCGGCATGGGGGCGCAGGCGATGGTCGACCGCACCTCCGGCAACCTCGAGGTCAAGCGGCCGCTGCGCCGCGGCGTGCTGCAGGACATCGACTCCGCGCGCGAGCTGCTGCGCTACGCCGTCCCCCGCGCGCTCGGGCGCAAGCGGACGGGCGCGGTGCGCGCCGTGTTCGGCGTGCCCGCCGACGCGACGATGGCCGAGCGCGGCGCGCTGCTGACGGCGGCGCGGGACGCGGGCATCGGCTCGGTGCGCCTCGTCGCGGAGCCGTTCGCGGCGGCGATCGGCGCGGGCCTTCCGGTCGGCGCGCCAACGGGGACGATGGTGGTGGAATGCGGCGCGGGCACCACGGAGGTGGCGGTGCTCTCGCTCGGCGGCATCTGCCTCACGCGCTCGGTACGCATCGGCGGCGCGACGCTCGATCAGGCGATCGCGGACTACCTGCACTTCCGCCACAAGTTCCTGATCGGCGACACGACGGCGGAGCGGGTCAAGCAGGACTACGTCGAGCAGCGCCGGACCCGCGTCGCGGCCGATACGATCGCCGTGAAGGGGCGCAGCCTCACCTCCGGACTGCCCACCACGATCCATGTCGATCTCTCGGAACTCGACACGGTCGTCGAACGGCACGTCGCGGAGATCGTCGAGGTCACGCGCGACGTGCTGAACAAAACCCCGCCCGAGCTCAGCCAGGACATCCACGACCACGGCATCGTGCTCACCGGCGGCAGCGCCGTGGTGCCGCTGCTCCGGTCCATGATCGAGGACGCCACCGGGCTGCGGGCGATCGCGGCGGACACGCCCGCCCAGTGCGTGCCGAACGGCCTGCACCACATGCTGATCCACTAGGGCCAGACTATGCGCGCCTGTGGCTTCGCATGGCGAAGCTCGACGTGATGCGCGACACGCCCGGCAGCCGCGACAGCACGTCGCGATGAAACTGCCCGTAATCGTCGATACCGGCGATCTGGATACGCAATATGTAGTCCCCGGCCCCGGTCATCAGGTGCCATTCCTGAATCTCGGGGTGCCTGCGCAGCGCATTCTCGAAGCGCGACAGATACTCCTCGGTCTGCCGCTCCAACTCCACCTGCACGATCGCGACCGTGCCTTCCTCCGGCAGCGCGCCGGTGACGATCGCGGTATAGCCGCGGATCACGCCCGATTTCTCAAGCAGGCCGACACGCCTGAGGCACGCCGACGGCGACAGCCCGACCTTCTGCGCGAGCGCATTGTTGGGGATGCGCGCGTTGAGCCTGAGCTCGGTGAGAATCCTGCGATCGGTATCGTCCAGAGAAGCCATGAACGATATTCTGATTCATCGAGTATTATTCCACAATAGGAAAATTCTCAGCAGTTAAAGCGCCGAATAGACGAAAAATTCAAATCCTCTGCGGATATGATCGGCTTGCGGAGGAAGACATGTCCGGGCGGACCATCACGACATTTTCGAGCAGGCTGGCCATCGACCTCGGCGCGATCCGCGCCAACTATCGGTCGGTTGCCCGCCATGTCGCGCCCGCGGAATGCGGGGCCGTCATCAAGGCCGATGCCTACGGGCTCGGCGCAAGGGCCGTCGCACCGGCGCTCCATGCCGAAGGATGCCGCACCTTTTTCGTGGCGCAGCTTCGCGAGGCCTTCGACGTGGCGGACACGCTCGGCGCGGATGCCGCCATCGTCATCCTCAACGGCCTCGACCCCGGCTGCGAAGCCGCCTGCGCGGAAGCGGGCTTCCTGCCCGTCCTCAATGCGCCCGGTCAGGTCGAGCGCTGGCGCCGCCTCGCACGTGCGAAGGGAACGGCGCTTCCGGCCGTGCTTCAGGTGGACAGCGGCATGTCGCGCCTCGGCCTCGATGCCGCCGCTGCCGCCGCGCTCGCAGCGGACCCGGCCTTCCCGCGCGAGGTCGCGCTTCGCTTCATCATGACGCACCTCGCCTGCGCCGACACACCGGGGCACGCGGCGAATGCCGCGCAGCTCGCCAGCTTCCGGAGCATCCGCGCGCTGTTCCCGGAAGCGCGCGCGTCCATCGCCAACAGCGGCGGCGCTTTCCTCTCCCCGGCCTACCACTGCGATCTCGTTCGGCCCGGCATCGTCCTGTTCGGCGTGCAGCCCGGACCGGACGGCCCGGCGATGCGCCCTGTCGTCCGGCTGGAGGCGCGCATCCTCCAGATCCGCGAGGTGGAGGCCGGCAGCGGCGTCGGCTACGGGCTCGACCATGTCGCGCCCACCCGTCAGCGCCTCGCGACACTGGGCATCGGCTATGCCGACGGATGGCCGCGCAGCCTCGGCGGAACCGGCGCGGCATGGCACGCGGGAACGCGGCTTCCCGTCGTCGGCCGCGTGTCGATGGACAGCCTGACGGTCGACCTGTCCGCGCTGGCGCCGGACGCGCTCGCCGAGGGCGATTTCGTCGCGCTTCTGGGCCCCTGCCAGTCGCTCGCCGACGTCGCGCGCGACGCCGGGACCATCCCCTACGAAATCCTGACGCGGCTCGGCAGCCGCTGCGAGCGCACCTTTGTGGAGACAGTGCAATGAAAGTCGTGGTCCTCGGCGCGGGCGTCGTCGGCGTCACGTCCGCCTATTACCTCGCGGAAGCGGGGCACGAGGTGACGGTGATCGACCGGCAGCCCGGCCCGGCGATGGAGACGAGCTTCGCCAATGCGGGCGAGGTTTCCCCCGGATACGCCTCGCCGTGGGCGGCGCCCGGCATTCCGCTGAAAGCGATGCGCTGGCTTTTCATGCACCACGCGCCGCTCATCCTGAAACCGCAGCTCGACCTCGCCATGATCCGCTGGGTCGCAGCGATGCTGCGCAATTGCACGGCCGCGCGCTATGCGCTGAACAAGAGCC
>JACFNY010000284.1 GCA_019454625.1 Sphingomonadaceae bacterium | reverse complement strand
GGCCGCCGCCTGCACGATCTCGGCGAGCGACGCCGGCAGGTCGGGAGTAGCACGTGTGTCGATCATGGCTTGCCACCCTTATCGCGCGCAGCGATGATTGTAACCCTGATCACCCGACGTATTAGAGTGCCGTGAACACCGAACCCAAGCCCCCTCTCGACGTCAAGCAGGCCGAAGCGCGCTTCGACGCGCTTGCCGCCGCTTTCGCCGACGCCCGCGCCGAGATCGCGCGCACCATCATCGGGCAGGACCGCGTGATCGAGCTTGCGCTCGTCGCGCTGCTCGCGGGCGGTCACGCGCTCGTCATCGGCCTGCCCGGCCTCGCCAAGACGCGGCTGGTGAAGACGCTCGGCACCGTGCTCGGGCTCGACACGCGCCGCATCCAGTTCACGCCCGACCTCGTGCCGTCGGACATCCTCGGCGCCGAGGTTCTGGAACAGTCGCGCGAGGGCGACCGCGCCTTCCGCTTCATCGAAGGCCCGGTGTTCACGCAGCTCCTGATGGCGGACGAGATCAACCGCGCCAGCCCGCGCACCCAGTCCGCGCTACTCGAAGCGATGCAGGAGCGTCAGGTGAGCGTCGCGGGCGCGGCCCGGCCCCTGCCGCGCCCGTTCCATGTGCTTGCCACGCAGAACCCCATCGAGCAGGAAGGCACCTATCCGCTCCCCGAAGCGCAGCTCGACCGCTTCCTCTTGCAGATCGACATCGACTTCCCGGCGCTCGCCGACGAACGCGCGATCCTCGTCGCCACCACGGGCGCGGACGAGCCAATGCCGGAACCGGTGCTGAAAGCCGCCGATCTCATCGAGGCGCAAACGCTGCTGACGCACATGCCGGTGCCCGAAGGCGTCGTCGACGCGATCCTCCGCGCCGTGCGCGGCCTGCGCCCCGGCCCGGAGAACCCCGGCCTGATGTGGGGACCGGGACCGCGCGGCGGGCAGGCGCTCATCACGGCGGCGCGCGCCCGCGCCTTCCTGCAAGGCCGCCCGGTGCCGCTGCTGGAGGACGTCGCGGCGCTGCTCCAGCCCGCGCTCGGCCACCGCGTCCAGCTCGGCTTCGCGGCGCGGAGCGAGGGCCGCACCACCGCCGATCTCATCCGGGCGATCGAATCCGGTCTGGAGTGAGCGCGCGACGGCCTGAAATGGACGCCGAACGCATCGCGGCCATGCTCGGCCCGCTGCGCCTGACGCGTGCCCGCGCCCGCGCGGCGCGTCAGGCCGGCGCGCACCCGCGCCGCGCGGCGGGTCCGGGCGCGGAGTTCTGCCAATACCGGTTGCTGACCCCCGGCGAGGCGGCGGACATGGTGGACTGGCGCCGTTCGGGCCGCAGCGACGAGCTTTACGTGGGCGAGCGCGAGCGCGAGGACCCGGTGCGGCTCTGGCTCTGGTCGGACGCCAGCGCCTCGATGGACTACGCCTCCGATGAGACGCTGCCCCGCAAGACGGACCTCGCGGACACGCTCGTCGCCGCGCTCGGGCTCGCGGCGCACGAGGCGGGCGAGACCTGCTGCGCGCCTCCCGATCCGCGCCCGCTCGGCGGCGACGCCCTGCTCGCCCCGCACGGGAACAGCGAAGCGCCGCTGATCCCGTCCCCCGGCCCCGCCGACATCGTGCTCGCGGCAGGTGATTTCCTCGCACCCGGCGCGCTCGACTGGGTCGCGGCGGCCGCCGCCGCGGGCGCGCAGGGCATCGTCATCGCCGTCGCCGATCCCGCCGAGATCGCCTTCCCCTTCTCGGGCCGCGTGCATTTCGATGCCGTCGAGCCGGGCGACCGTCCGTTCGAGGCGGGCCGCGCCGAAGCGCTCACCGAGACCTACGCCGCCGCGTGGGCCGCGCACCGCGCCCGGCTCGCCGCCGCCTGCGACAGGCCGGGCTGGCTGCTCATCGAGGCCGTGACGGGCGAGGATGCCGCCGCGCACGCGGCGCGCATCGCGAGCTGGCTGCGCGAGGCCGCCTGATGGGGGGTGCGTTCAGCTTCACCGTGCCGTGGCTGCTCACCGCCGGTCTGGCGCTGCCGTTCCTCTGGTTCCTGCTTCGCCGTCTGCCGCCCGCCGTCCGCCGCGTGCGCCTGCCCTCGATCGTGCTGCTCGGCGACGCCGAGATCCCGCCGCCGCCCGCCGCGACGCCGCCGTGGTGGCTGGTGCTGCTCAGGATCGGCATCGTCGCGCTGCTCCTCGTCGGCCTTGCCGGACCGGTCTGGAAGCCGACGCCAGCGACCGCACCGCCCGCACGCCTCGCCATCGTCGTCGACAACGGCTGGTCCGCCGCCTCGCAGTGGGACCGGCTCGTCACGGCGGCGGCCGAACGCATCGACACGCTTCCGCCGGCGACGCGCTTCACGGTGCTGCCCACCGCCTTCGACGGCCCGGTTCCCGACGCGCACTGGGTCGATGCGCCGACCGCGAAGGCCCAGCTCGCCGCGCTGTCGCCGCTGCCGTGGCCCGCCGACCGCGCCCGCCGCGCTGCCGCGCTGCCCGGAGACGTAGCCTTCCTCTGGGTTTCGGACGGCATCGAGGATGCAGGCGCGCCCACGCTCCGCCGCGCGCTTGCCGGCGGCGAACTCCTCGCCGTGCCGCCCGCCGAACCCGCGATCCGCGCCGCCGGGCGCACCAACGAAGGCTGGAGCGGCCAGGTGATCGCGCCGCCGGGTCTCGCCGCCGCGTCGCTCCGTTTCCGAAGCCGCCGGGGCGAGACGCTGTCCGCCGAGCCGCTTGCGTTCGAGGGCGACGTCGCGACCTTCCGCGTCCGCCTCGACGCCTCGGAACGCGCGGACGTCAGCCGCCTCACCGTGGGCGGCAGCGCGCAGGCGATCTACCTCGCGGACGGCAGCGCGGCGCGCCCGCGCGTGGTCGTCGTCGAGGGACCGTCGAACGCGCCGCCGCTCGAATCGGGCGGCTATTACGTGCGCCGCGCGCTCGAACCGCACGCCGAGGTCGTCACCGGCGCCCTCGCCACCGCCGCCGAGGACCCCGCGACGCTGTTCGTGCTCACCGACGTCGCCGCCGAGCCGGAGCAGGCGAAGCCGCTTCTGGAGCGCGTCGAGAAGGGCGCCGTCGTCATCCTGTTCGCGGGGCCGCGCATCGCCGAGAACGGCAGCGCGCTTTCGCCCGTGCCGCTGCGCGCGGGCGCGCGGGCGCTCGGCGGCGTGCTGTCGTGGCAGCAGCCGCAGGCGATCGGCGGCTTCGAGGAGACGGGACCGCTTGCCGGGTTGCCGATACCGGAAGAAGCCCGCGTTTCCCGCCAGCTTCTCGCGGCGTCCGATGCTGACGCGATGCGCTGGGCATGGCTCGCCGACGGCACGCCGATGG
>JACFNY010000283.1:341-3316 GCA_019454625.1 Sphingomonadaceae bacterium | reverse complement strand
GCCTCGTTCGATCTTCGCCCGCTTGGCGGCGACGATTTCCGCACGACCTACGCCTATCCGGGAACGATCCTCAGGCTCGATGCGCCGAGCGGCAGCCTGCTCCCGGCGTTCGCGATTCCCGCGGGTCAGGACGGCACCGCGCTCACCCCGGGCGATTTCACGCCGGGCGCGAACTTTTACAATTTCCGCGAGGGCGCCGACATCCTCCCTGAGCAGACGCGGCACAGCGGCTGGGTGTCGGCCGAGCAGCGCGTCGGGAACGTCCGCCTGTTCGCCGAGGGCCGCTACAGCCACCGGCGGTTCGCGTTCCGCAGCCCGGCCTCGGTGGCGCTGCTCCCGGTCACCGCCGCCAATCCCTGGTTCGTGAGCCCGACGGGGTCGGCGTTCGACTATATCGGCTACGCCTTCGGCCCCGAGATCGGTCCGGCGCGGAGCACGGGGCGCGTCGAGAGCTGGTCTACGGTCGGCGGCGGCGTCTGGTCGCCGGGCGGCGACTGGGACATCGAGGTCTCGGGCGGCTATGCGCAGGAGCGCACGCGCAACGTCTACACAAATCTCGTCAACCAGACGCATGCGTTCGAGGCGCTCGGCACCATCCCCGACGATCCCGCGACGGCTTGGAGCACGGCGCAGGGCGGCTACTTCAATCCCTACAGCGCGGTGCCGTTCAACGGCGCGGACGTGCTCGATTTCATCGCCGAGGGCTTTTCGCGCGAATATGTGAAAAGCCGGCTCGCGACCGCCGACATCAAGGCCGACGGGACGCTCGTCTCGCACGCGGGCGGCGACGTCCGGCTTGCGCTCGGCGCGGGCGTCCGCCGCGAGTACCTCGATCGCCGCGGTTCGTCCTTCTATTCGGGAACGACGCCCGCGCCGCTGCAGCCTGTCGACGCCGACCGCAGCGTACGCGCCGTGTTCGCCGAACTGTCGGTGCCGATCGTCGGCGCCGGGAACGCGCGCGCGGGGGTCCAGCGCCTCGACCTGTCGGCCGCGGTGCGCCACGAGCGCTACAGCGATTTCGGGCACACGACCAACCCCAAGCTCGGGCTCGTCTGGGGCCCGGCGCAAGGCCTCGACCTTCGCGCCAGCTGGGGCACGTCGTTCCGCGCACCCGGGCTTCGCGAGATCGGCGATCCTTTGAACGTCAGCGCGACGCAGCTCACGACACCATCGGGTGGCCGCATGACCGCGCTCTCGCTTGGCGGCGGCAATCCCGATCTCGACCCCGAACGCGCGCATTCGCTGTCGCTCGGCGCACGCTTCGCGCCGGCGCGCGCGGGGTTCAGCGCCGAGGTCAATCTCTTCGAGACGCGGTTCCGCGGCCGGATCGGGCGCCCGGCGTACGAGGATCTGTCGCGCGTGCTGCTCGACCCCGACTTTGCGCCGTTCCTGCGCTTCATCGACGCGGCGAACCTGGACGACGTCGCCTATGTCGAAGCGCTCATCGCGCATCCGGGCTCGATGGTGAGCGGGTCGCTGCCGGTAAGCGCGTTCCAGGTCGTCGTCGACGGCCGCTACGCGAACACCGCGCGCGTCGTCGTGCGCGGGCTCGACGTCCAGCTCGCGCAGCGCTGGACGCTCGGCTCGGGCGAGGCGTCGCTGGCGCTGAATGGCACCTGGCTCACCGATTACAAGCGCCGCATCACCACCGCCGCGCCGATGAGCGACAAGGTGGCGACCGTGGGGTTCCCGAGCGACCTTCGCGTGCGCACGAGCGCGGGCTGGAACCGCAGCGACGTCGGCGTGACGCTGACGATGAACTATGTCGATGGCTACGCCGACCCGCTGAGCACGCCCGCGCGCAAGGTCGACGCCTGGACGACGTTCGACGCGCAGCTGCGCTACAGCCCGCAACATGTGCGATGGGCCGAAGGGCTGACGCTCGCGCTCAGCGTGCAGAACCTGTTCGCGAACGACCCGCCGTTCGTGAACAACAGCTTCGGCATCGGCTACGATCCGGCGAACGCCGATCCCTCGGGACGCCAGGTCTCGCTGCAGCTCTCGCGCCGCTGGTAGCGCGGGCGCTCCGCGATGCGGTTCCTGACCGGCCTCGTGCTGGCGCTCGCCGCCATGCCCGCACTCGCGCGGCCCTATACGGTCGACGACATGCTGCGGCTCGAGGGCTACGGGCAAGTGCTCGCCGCGCCTGGCGGGGTCATCATCACCCGCCAGGCGCGCTACGACAGCGCGTCCGACTATCGCTACGACAGCCATATGGACCGGCGGCTCTCGAAGCTGCTGGTCGCAGACCCCGGCCGGCGGCCCGTGCCGCTGTTCGCACAGGCGGCGGACGCGGGCTACTGGGCGGCGGGGCTGTCACCCGGCGGCGGACGCCTCGCGGTTTTCCGCCTCACGGATGGAAAGCTTTCGTCGGGCGTCGTCGATATCGCCCGGCGCGAGGTCCGCTGGCTCGACTACGCCCCCGACATGCCCGTGCAGGCACCGGGCGTGCTCTGGGTGAGCGACACGCAGTTCCTCCAGGTCGCGATGCCGAGCGCGCAGCTCCCCACAAGCCTCGATTTCGGGGGGCTCGCGCAGCGGCTGGCGCGCGCGGGCTGGGCGAAGGCCGAAGCCGGCGCCGCGGCGTCGGTCGACGTGCGCGGCAGCGGCCGCTTCCTGATGAGCGTCGTCGCGGCGAAGACGCTGCGCCGCGTCGATGCCGCGACCGGGCGCGCCGATGTCCTCATGACCGCCGACATCGCCGACGTCGCGCTGTCGGCCGACCGCCGCCATGTCGCGGTCGTGCATTTCGGGGAGAGCCTCCAGCCCGCGGGCGACGCGCCGATCGACCCCGCGTTCCAGGTCCGCCGCCGCCGGCTTGCGGTCATCGATCTTGAAACCGGCGCGGTCACCGCGCCCTGCCCTTCGTGCGACGTGCTTCCGAACCTCCTCGCCTGGTCGGCGCCGGGCGCGCGCCTGCTCTTTTTTGCGCGGACGCGCGGCGACTGGTCGGGCGGGCGGCTCCGCAATTACGA
>JACFNY010000283.1:0-311 GCA_019454625.1 Sphingomonadaceae bacterium | reverse complement strand
GCGCGCGAATTCGGGAGCTCGCTCGTGCTGCGCGCGGGCTGGATGGGCGCGGTTCCTGTGGTGCTCGCGAAAGATTCCGGCGGCCGCGCCGACTGGTACGCGCTCGCGCCCGGACGCGCGCCCAAAAACCTCACGCACGCGCTCGCCGCGCCGCCGGGACCGCTCGCCGCGCTCTCGGCGGCGACCGGCGTGCATGTGGTGCTCGGCGCCGGCTTCTATACGCAAGGCTATCAGGACGCGGCGACGCTGGCGCTGCCGGTCGAGGCGCTGGCCGACATCGTCACGGCGCAGGTCGAGGAGGGCGCCTGGGG